>CANQNI010000092.1 GCA_947625175.1 uncultured Eubacteriaceae bacterium
TTCAGACGAATGTTTTCGTTAAGCGGCGGGAGTATGTCACTAACTAGAATGTTAGGAATGAATCTTAAAGGATCTCTTGCAAATATCAAAGAGCAGCTATCACAAATGGTAAAAGTGTATAATCCGGATGAAATTATAGGCGTAACAGCAATGTCTGAAAAAGAAGATATTCTTAAAGCTTACGAAATTTTTCAAAAAGCAGCCGAAGAAATTTAAAAATAATCCTCTCCTAACTTAAAAGGAGAGGATCTTTTTAATTTAAAACTTTGATTGTTATTCCATTCTCATCTTGTTGAAATGTCTTTTTATTTTTAAGAATTCCATCATCAAAATTAAAGGCTCTAGTAGTTTTATTTAAATTTACCAATCTTTGCTTATATTCGTTACATTCTTCCAACTGTTTTTGAAGTTTATTTAGTTGACGGTTGAGCATTTTTATCCCTTTTATTTCCCCACGTTTCCGGATTTCTTTAATCTCACCTTCAACTTGAGTTATTGTTTTTTCATAATATTGAATGGCCTGATCTAAATGAATAATAACATGATCAAGAACATTATTATTAAGATTGAAATAATAAACTAAAGCTTTAAATGCTTTATAACGGCCACTATTAAACTCCCAGTAGATGGGTCTTTTATTAAAAAGTGAATTATGATCTTTACTGAAGTTATTTAAAAAGTAATTTTTTAAAGTATTAATTGGATTTAAAGTATTCTTTAATCCGCAATTTTGAGCGATAAATTCTAAATTCTCTTCTAAATATTCCGGTTCGTAAACCTGAACTAACCAGTTATTTAATAGATTAATAACATAATTAGGATCTTCTGTTTCAGTTAAAACGATAACCCCATCTTTAACTGGATGATAATCCTCAGAATTTTTATTAACCTGGGATGGACTGATTACTCCTTCATTTTTTAGTGAATAACGTCCGAATGAACAACCAATAAAATAAGATAAAAAACTTTTAACTTCCCGTTCTTTATCAGCCAGTCTAACTGAAATACTTTCTTCGCTTACCTGTGGATTAATATCCTCTAGACTGTAGATCTTAAGGAAAATTTTATTAAGTTTTTCTTCATTTTTCTTAAGTAACTCAAATCTTTTTCTAGTTTTTTCTTTAAACTCAAGAAAGCTTTCTTCTATCTTATCTCCTTTAATTAACGGATGGGCTTTAAAATCCCAGGAAAGCTCAAAAGAATCCCAGTCTTCTTTCATCAAATTAATATTACTTTTGACCAAATTTTCAATTTCAGGTAGCTTTTCTTTATCAATTAAAACAGGAATTAGGGCAATATCCCCTACCTGATGATTAATAGTAGGAGCATAAACATCTAAAACAATTTTTGCTATTTTAGAATTGCATAAAGCTCCGAGATAAAACAAAAATTCCTGGGAGAATAAACTCATACCCGCTATATCAAAAAGGAACCCCGGCTGTTTATAACGAAAGGAAGTTTCAATGGCTGTAATAAGAGACCAGCTAAAGGAAGGTTTAAAGTAATAAGGGATATTCTTAATAGCGAAATTTGGACTAGTCGCATTGGGATATTTCTTAAGAACAGCTGCTTTTACTTCCTCTCCATTATTTTCCCAGTTCATTACATGTTCATTATTGCCATACCATTTACGGTATTCTCCCCCTTTATTATAAGGAAACCATTTATAACCTGAATTTTGGGCATCTTCCAAATTCTGTGCATTATAATAAATCTTATCCGGTTCAACTTCATACCAATATCTTACAAACCGGTTGTTATTAGTAGTAGCCATGCCCTGTTTAACATCAGCTACCTCTCCCATTAACTGACCATTAATATAAGCATTAATTAATCCTTCGCTTATCCAAAAAGCAAAAGGAGTTCTGGGTAGAATTTTAAACTCATCCTGGTCAATTTTAAATTTGAGTTTATTACCTTCATTGCTATTGTTTTTACTAAATCCTCCAGTTTTAATATCATAACTATTAAAGTTAAAACGGAAGTTAGGATTCTCCAGGGAATCAAGATAAAGTTTTTCTATATCGTCACAATTTAAATACTGAAATGTTCTTTCAAAAAGTTTAAAGTAAGTTCCTTGATATCCTTTAATTTTACCTTTCTTAAAAACAAAAGCTGCTGAGCCAAAATCAATGCCAAATATGCCCCGACCCATATAGAGTAAAGAAAGAATGGTATCATGGTCTATAATAAACTCTCTTAAATTTTTATAACTTTTAACTGTAATAAAGGAAGGTTGAACGATCATTGAACAGATTCCATTATCGTTTAAGAAAAAATGATTTTGTTCGATAAAAGCGGAAAATAAATCCCGATGATTAAAAGAATACTCTTCTAATGCTTTAGTTATAGCTGGATCGAAATTTCTAGAACCCATATAGGGTGGATTTGTTGAAACAACCTCATATTTTAAAGAAAGAATTAAAGCTACTTTAATTAGTTTTAAAACCTGATTATAAATTTTATTTTCTTTTTCTGAAAAATTATTGGTTTCAACTTCTCCCAGAATTTTATCCATCAGTTCTAGATCATTAGTATCAATTCTTAATATGGAACCAATTAAACTAGCATCTTTAAAATTATTGAATAATTCAGAAATATTTCTTACAAAGAAAAAAGCATACTTGGGATCAAGTTTAGATATTAAAAAATTAATCGTATCAAGATTTAAATTATTACTATCAGGAACTGAATAAAGATTAAGAATAGAATTTGAAACCTTTTTATTATACTTGCTGGCTTTAACTAAAAGAGAAACCCGGGCTAACTGAGTAACTTTAGGATCAATATCAAGACCAAATAGATTTTTTTCTAAAATTTTAAGAACCGCTTCTTCTTTATCATAATCTTCACTTAGGTAAATTTGGAGAAACAAATCAAAAGCATAAGAAAGAATGTGACCTGTACCCATTGAAGGATCAAAAAATTTTATCTCTTCAATATTAATATTTTCAAACTTACTATCTTCCTGAGCTAAGACAAATTCTACCTCTTTTGTCTGTTTTCCTGTTGGGACAAAATAATACCATTTAAATTGATGGGCTATATCTTCTTCACTTAAACCAGGATTGTGAGCTCTAAGATGATTTATCCAAACCTTTCCTAAGGAGTTTTCTACCAGATATTTGGTAATCCAGTCCGGGGTAAAGATTTGAGTAGCTATAGGAAGAGTACTCTTATTTACTTTTTTATTATTCTTAAATTCAGAAAAAATTTTATCCTTATAATTAGAGTTAAAAGACTGATAGAGCCAACCAGCCGTTTCAACACTTCCTTCCTGATTCAGATTAAATTCTTCTAAAGGTATTGGATTTAAAATTAAATCCTTAACCGATTCTAAATAGTCCTGTTTAAAAGGAAACAATAGGGAATAAAGTTTGTTATCAAAACCCGGTTCTGTGTAATCTAGAGATTTTATAAATAACTTTTTGAATTCGCCTAAATCTAACTCATTTAACGATTTTACTTCTTCAGTTAATAAACCGTTTTCATAGAGAAGGAGGAAAGAAAGAAAATGACTAAACCAGAAGGAGGTTACATTTTCTATAAAATGTTCAAGAGCCATTTTGAAATTTTTATTATTTTCAAATTGCTTAATTTCTTTTATTAATAGATTTTGTTCAGGAGAATTATCTTTATTTATTCCCGCTTTGTTAATTCCAAATAATTCCAGTTCTTTTTTGATTATTTCTTTTAAAACCGAACGAGTATTTTGACAAAATTGATCCAATGTTTTATTTAACATGTTTCCACATAAAAAAGAAGAGATCTCCGAAGAGAGCTCTTCAGTTATTTTTTAGTATTTAAAATCCTGTTTGTACTATTTGAACTTCAATAGCTTGAATCTGCCTGTCCATTCCTGTAGTCCCGGCTATCTTATCATTAGTTACCCAAGGCTGCCAGATTCCATCTTTATTCAAAACCCGGTACATTATCTGATAAGCTGAGGCATTTTGTCCTGTAAGATTTAGAACAACAGCTTCAATTCCTAAATTTTGATGCATTGTTCCTGCGTAACATCCGTCACTAACTGTATCCAGCCAACCAAGATTTTGGACATGGACTTTAGATTCAATCCAGACACCAGGTATATTCGAAGATAACCTAAAGCCTTCTAAATTATTTGAATTCGTTTCTGTTCCAGCTGGTAAACCGTTATAAACGGAAGGTAAGTCAAATCCGATATTTTGTGAATAACCTACATAGCAAACAGAAGATTCAGTTCTAGGAACATAATTAACCCAGGAATAATAAGCTACAGCAATTCTATTTCCATTAGTATTCGGATCTAGCGAAGCGTACATATTAATCTGAATATTATTAGCATTGTTAAAGTAGGTATGTTCATCATTTCCGTTAACAGAAATTCCTTCCCATCTCCAGTCCTGGGTTCCTGGAATATTAACCGCCTCTTTAGCATTTATATCATTTTGATTGTCATCTGACCAACTAAAGACTGCTACTTTGGCAATTTTAGAATCCGGAATATTAAGGGCTGGATTAGCTCTTACGTTTTTAGCTATGACAGTAAAATAATCAGGACCCTCAGCTGAAACTTCAACTGTTTCACAAACGGTTGGTTCATTAGTTACTGTAACTATAATGTTAGCTGAAGCATCCCCCGAAGTAGCACTAATAATAGCTTTTCCTTCATTAACTGCATTAACTGTAATGGTATCCCCGCTAGTTGCTGAAATATTAGCTACCATCGCCGAAGAGGTTGACCAGACAATTGATGAACTAGATCCAGATGGATAAACCATAGCTGTTAGTTCTTTAGAACTAATAACATTTGATCCAGCATTTGGTGTAGCCAGGAAGATTTCATTTGTTCCATTATTTATATCTATACTGGTTGTAGGAACATTATTAGGGTCTATATCAGCTGTATAAACTTTAGTCATAACATTTCCAGGATGAGCTGTTACCTCTTGTTGGTTATTATCAATTATAATTTGCATCGATAATTCATCCTGGATATTTTGATCTGATAAATCGCTCCATTGTTGGCTTTTCCCCTGAAATGGACTAAGCCCGTAGACATAGCTTTCACCAGGTTCTACCTGAGTTTCTATTTCTAAATCAGCTGTTTGTGTTTTACCGCTATAAATATCATTAAACGGTAACTGAATAGATTCTTCAATTCCATAAGCAATTGGTAGACCAGGTAAATTAATAATTTTGTTATTTTCATCAATCAAATTTGAATAAATAACATTTTGAACAATAGAAAATTTTTGACCGCTTTCGATAATAATCGGTTTATTAATGCTTAAAGTATGAAAACCTCTCGTATTAACAGTATCAATCTGAGTCGTTAAAAGTTTTCCATTTTCCGGATTGGTAAAACCATCATTTAATAGATAAATCTGAGTTTTAATAGTTGTCGGTGTATCATAATAGGAATCAAAGGAGAAAGCTTTAATAATCTGGTCTTGATTCACTGAATAAACATTGGCAACTTTTGGTATATTGAAGTCTCCCTGAGCCTGGTTAAAAGCTTTAGCTAATGTATTGGTACAAATTTCACTTAAGCCGTATTTATTTCCAACAAAATCATGCTGGAGATTTTGATTATAGGTATATCCTGTTTCTGGAGTTTCAACATTTACTGAATCAAATTCATCTATGCTCTGATCATAATAGGATAAATAGAAGAAACCTTCATCGCCCCAATTGGTACTATAACTATTTTTAACAATCCATGCTCCAGTTTCAGGAGGTTGATTATCCGGATTAAAATTATCTAAAGTATAATTATCATCCCAACCAATGATAGTAGCAGCATGATTTGGAATAGTAGGTTTTGAAATATACTGGCTATTCGTTTGATTGTTAAAATAGGGTTCATTTGCCAAATAAAGTCCAACAACAACAGCCCCATTATTTATAATTTCTTCTTTTACTTTATTAGTATAGTAATTAACATTTTCTGTTGTATAGGTATAATTGGTCTTAATGCTCCGGTAATTTTGTAGATGATAAGAATTATCAAAATTATCATCATTTGGTAAGTTCCAGGTTCCATTCGGTGAATAATATGAACCAAGACTTCCTTCTTCTTTGAACCCTTGATCGTTTTGATACGGTGCTTGAGCTTCATTACTAGCACCATTCCAAGTTGATAATTGTTCTAACGGATCACTATTGTTATCTCCAACCTGAAAAGATAGATTCTTTATAGATTTTGGGGAACTTAATTTATAACCTTCTAATAGTTTAGATCCTTTATTTCCCTGTAATTGATAATTAAAAAAAGTTAAAGCTCTTTCTGAAAAATCAGCAGTTGGAGCCCCATTTTTTAAGGCATTGGATTCGGCAGCTGCTACAGCGGCAAAAGCCCAACAGTTATTCCATGGATTCTGAAATTTAA
>CANQNI010000093.1 GCA_947625175.1 uncultured Eubacteriaceae bacterium
AATCTCCGTACTCTATTCCGGTTAGAAAATTAAAGTTAGAAACTAAATATAAATCAGTATCTTTATTATATTTAGGTAATTCATTAACAAAATGGATTCTTTCATTAGGCACGTAAAATAGATCAGCTTTCTCATCCCTAATATAAATATCTATATCAGTATTAGCTAAAACAACATCTATAATAGCTTTTGAATATTCATCTATTTCTTCAATTAATAGACGATTAATATCTCTGAGAAAATCTAACCAGATAGCGTCTGTATTAGTCAAATCATAAAATGGATAATCTGGAAATAGTTCGTCAGAGAAATAGGTAGGTTTTTTTAAAAAAAGTTTATCATTATTATAATTAACCAAATCATAATCATCACCATTTGAATTTTTAACATGGATTCTAGGGAGATTAAGCTTTAAAGCTTCCTGAAAAACATTGTTACTATGATCTATAACTGGTAATTCTTCATTCGAGTATTGTTCTATATTAAGCATGTTTTCACCTCTTATTTAAAATACACATCTTATATAAAATTAATACAATGGCGTTTTGGAAAAACACTATTTTTAATAAAAAGCTAATAATTTTTATAGTTACTCTGAATTTCTAAAAGCTTATGAGTTAAATTTGAATTATAAAAGAGATCTTTGTATTCTTGTGCTCCTTCGTTCTGATACAATTCTTTTCTTTGATCTAGGTTTGTATCTTCTGTGTGATAAAGTAAGATTTTTTACATCGAGTTTTTCAGCCAGTTTATACGTATCTTTAACAGTGGAATGGTTCTTTTCGTAAGGATCAAAGATATCTCGTTGGGAGTAATGACAGAAAGCTTCGTGAAGAAGCCAATCGCTATTTTGAACATATTCTTTCTCGAAAGGACTATACGGTTCGTCACCTAAGCAGGTCAGTTTTTTTCCATCTCCAATATCCATACAAAAACCAAACTGGTCTGCTTTATCTGAATGAATATCAAAAAAGGTAGTGTCATGACCTATAATATTCTGATCTCCCCATCTTTAACCTCTACTAAATGGAGTCTGTCATCAATAAGCCGGCTTTCCTTCTTAGGAAGCAATTCTCCTGCTATACTTCGAATCAGGTTTAATATTTCCTTATGAGAATAAATATAAGCATCGCCCTTATACTCTCCATGATTCATAAACTGACAAATCATACGGACCATCCAGATAATTCCCAAAAGATGATCCACATGCTTATGAGAAACAAAGATATGCCGAATATCCATCCAATCATAATTGGCGTGTTTTAATTGATGAAGAATTGCGCTTCCTCCACCTCCGTCCACCATTAAGTAATTATTATTGTCTTCTAGCATAAAACAAGTATTATAGCATTCTGTAGAGAGGGCATTCCCTGTTCCAAGCATTGTTAGTTTCATTCAAGTTAACTTTCATTTTTTATTATGTTTATAAAGGATTTTAATTCTAACTATAGAGATTTCGCAAGAAAAAAGTTATTAGTTCCTGCTATAATTAAATAAATCGATTTGGAAAATAAATATGAATTTTGAAGTTTTAATTCAGAAAGATAAATCTATCACTCTTTCGTACGACTTCTTGAATTTCTTAAAGCTGCTCCAGGAGATAAACTTGATTTTGAGTTTTGTGACAATGGGAAAGTTAAAGTGAAATAAATAACCAAATGAAAAAGGTGCTTATTTTAAAAAAGCTGGATTAAAGAATGAAGAGGATGTAGCAGATTTCATTAGGAGGTTAAGAGATGAAAAAAGTTCTTCTTAACATAAGTATCATGATTTCAGCTACTGCTTTTAATGCACTTTAATTTAATAATTTATAATACGTTCTGATAATTATGTTATCTATAAAAAAGAGAAATTCTATGAGTTTTGAAACTATTATTAATAATATTACGATTCAGAAAAATATAGGTGAACGTCTTAACTTAAAACCTGGCGATAAAATATTCTTACTAAAAACAGAATGGATCTCTTCAAATGATTAAAGAAAAAAAGAAAGATATAGAAGCTATCTTTAATCAAATCCATCAAGAAATAAGGGTGAAAGGTGGTTTCGAAAAAGTCGGTTTGTTCAATGACGATGATGTAGCAGAAATGATAAGAGAACAACGAAATACTCAAATTTGTAAACCTAATGATGGATAGTTTAAAGAAAGTGTAAAATTTCTAGCTAATAAAATATTCAGATTTTAATTGATAAAGTTTATGATTTAGAGAATGTAAATGAAGCGTTAAAGAAAGTCGAAAAAGAATCGGCTAAAGGAAAAACGCTACTTAAAGTAAGTTCAAAAATTTAGACAAAAATTAAGAGATAGTTTCTATTTTCTAAAACTATCTCTTTAAGTATTTATTGATAAAATATTTTCTATTATCATAATGCTCCCATTAAATTTGAATGTTTCATTTAATTAACAGCTACCGGATTAATATGAACCATACAATGTTTAACCGTTGGGAATACTTCTTCTACTCGATGATGGGTATCTTCAGCAATTTCATGGGATCTTTCAAACGAAATATTTCGGTCTGCCGCTATTTCAGTTTCCACATAAATTCTTGATCCGAAGAGTCTTGTTCTTAATTTGTCAATACGATAAACACCATCTATATCTTCAATTATTTCTCTTATCTCTTTTTCAACTTGTTGTGAACAGGAGTGGTCGACCAGTTTATCTGTAGCATCTTTAAATATTTCCAGAGCAGCATGTCCAATAAAGAGACAAATAATTAAACTAGCGATTGGATCCATAATAGCAAATCCCATTCTAGCTCCAATAATACCAACTAATGCGCCAATTGATGAAAATGCATCGCTTCTATGATGCCAGGCGTCTGCTTTTAAACTGGTTGAATTAATTTTCTTTGCTACTTTAATTGTGTACCAGTACATACCTTCTTTTACAATAATAGATATTGCTGCAGCTATTAAAGCTAACATTCCCGGTATCGCAATTTCCTCTGTCTGACCGGTTATTATCTTTTCCAGACCCGCCCATCCAACTAAAAGTCCAGTAATAAATAAGAACATGGACAATATCAGGGCTGCTATACATTCCATTCGCTCTCGACCAAATTCATAATTTGGATCGTCGTCTTTATTGGAAAGTTTCAAACCGATTATGACAACTATCGTACTTATAACATCAGAGGCTGAGTGGATACCATCAGAAACCATAGCACCGGATCTTGCTAAAAGACCAGCACCAACCTTTCCGATTGATAAGAAAACGTTAGTTATAATACTAACTGCAGAAACATGATAAGCCTGTTGCTCATTGCTTCTTTCGGTTTTCATTTTAACCACCTATTAACTAACTCATATCGAATAAGTTGTCTTGATTGTTAGTTTTATTATTACCCATTATACAGGGTATTAATCAAAAATATAAGTTAAATTAATAAAAAATCGGCAAATTGAAACAAAATTGCAAAAAGAAAAGGTTTTCAATAAGTGTAAGCTTTACTTAACAATGTCCGGACAGAATAACTCAGTTAGAAAGCTTTAACTTCTCTTTAATCTGGTTCTGGTATTTGTTTGTAATATAAACCAGAATAAAACCGATTAAAATTCCCAGAACTGCCCCAACTAAAACATCACTTAAGTAATGGACAAAAAGATAAATTCTGGAAAATGCTATTAGAATAGCTATACCCAGGATAATCCATCTTATCAAGTTTAGTGGTTTTTCTTTCCCTAATAGAAAAAACGTAGTAGCTATACTAAAAGCAATCGAAGCATGGGCAGAGGGAAACGAGTAACCTTTTGGAGCCTTAATTAAGAGCTCGAGCGTATAGTCCTGGAAAGGCCTTAGCCGTTCCACAAGATGCTTGATCACTTCGACCGTCAGATAATCGATTACAATAACCAGAAGGCAGATCACTCCAATATATCGGGTTTTTCTAAAACACAGAAGAGCCAAGATAAAAAGAATCCAGAAAATTCCAGCATTACCCAGGCTGGTAAAAAAGATAAATAGTTTATCAAGAAATGGATTACTAATAGATTGTAAGTAAAGACTAAACGGAAGATCAAAGCTCATCGACTTCCTCCGGTAAACACCAGTTAATAGGTTTAATTCCGTTTTCTTCTAGAAACGTATTTGCTTTGGAAAATGGTTTAGAACCAAAGAAACCATAATTGGCCGAAAATGGGCTGGGGTGGGAGGATTCCAAAATAAGATGTTTTGGATTGGTAATTAAATTTTTCTTTCGTTTGGCAAAATTACCCCATAGAATAAAAACAACGGGTTCATCTTTTTTATTTATCATTCTGATAACCTCATCAGTAAAAGTTTCCCAACCGAGATTTTTATGGGAGTTAGCAGCTGACTTTCTCACAGACAAAGTTGAATTAAGTAACATAACTCCCTGATCCGCCCACGATTTTAGATAACCGTGGTTAACAGGTGGACATCCAATATCAGCTTCGAGTTCCTTATAAATATTCTGAAGGGACGGTGGAATTTTAGCACCAGGTAGAACTGAAAAGGATAGACCATGAGCCTGGCCCGGTTCATGGTATGGATCCTGACCCAGGATAACTACCTTTATATCTTTATAGGCAGTATGATGGAAAGCATTAAAAAGATCATACATATCAGGATAAACGGTAAAGTTGCGGTACTCCTGAATTAATTTTTTCCTTAGCTCCTTGTAATAATCTTTTTCAAATTCATCTTTTAAAATTTCCTGCCAGTCGTTTTCAAATGTTGCTGCCATACTCTAATAATTCTCCATAATCAGTTATATAATAATCGGCTAGTTCTTTTATTTCTTCTTTTTTTAAATGAGAGTATTTATCTTCAAATGCTACTACAGTCATTCCAGCCCGTTTAGCTGCTGTTACGCCCTCTAAAGTATCTTCAAAAGCCAGGCACTCTTCTGGTTTTACTCCTAAATCCTCGGCTGCCTTTAAGAAAACAAAAGGAAAGGGTTTTCCTTTTTCAACATCACAACTATAAGCAAAGCTGCCGATGTAATCGATTCCCTGCTTTCTGAAATAACGTTCCGTTGTAAAGGCCTGATTAGAGGTAGCTATACCAATTTTTTTATGGTTGTTTTTTAAATAATTCAGGAATTCTCTGGCTCCAGGTTGGAAATCAATTGACTCCATATAGTAATCATGAGATAAGTCTACCCAGTCTTGTTTTATATGTTCTATACTTAAGGGAAGATTAAAACGGTCTTTAAAATACTGAGCCGTTTCAGTAAAACTCATTCCGTTTATCTCATCACCTAAACCATCAGGGACTTCAAAACCAAATCTTTTTAAATAGATTATATCTATCTGTTGCCAAAGACCAAGAGAGTCGACTAATGTTCCATCAAAGTCAAAGATAAAAGCTTTATATTTATTTAAATCTATCATTACTATCTGTTATTTTATCAGTTTCATTCAGGTTTAATCAAAATTAGAAAAAAACTTAATTAAATACAAGAATAATTTCAGATTCGTTTGATATTATGAATGTAAACGTATTCTAATTTATGTTACAATGAATATAGTGAGAGAGAACATGAAAAATCAATTAATTGAAAAAGCCCCAGCTAAAGTTAATTTGTCTTTAGGGATAATAGGAAAACAGGTTGATGGATACCATACCCTTGAAATGGTTAATCATAGTATTGATTTAGCTGATGAATTAATATTAACGCCATCAGATCATTTTGAATTTAAAGTTAATAAAAGAAGTCTTGCCAATAGAGATAATCTGGTCATTAAAGTTATTGAATTTTTTTCTCAATTACTTAATAGACCACCTGAATTTAAAATAGAATTAATTAAAAATATTCCAGAAAATGCTGGCCTGGCTGGTGGCTCTTCTGATGCAGCCGCTATGATTCGATTAATTGATAAATACTGGAATTTAAATTTACCAACTAAACATTTAAGAAGTTTAGCCTTAAAAGTTGGAGCAGATGTTCCTTATTGTTTAACAGGAGGAACCGCTTATATTGAAGGGATAGGTGAACGGGTCTTTCCATTAAAAGATTTTAAACCTGAAGCTATGTTGATTTTAAATCCCGATATTAAAATTAAAACGCCTAAGGCTTATCAACTGGTTGATGAAAAAACAGAATTGTTTCTTCCAAATAGTTTAGAAGTTATCAAAGCCATAGAAGAACATCGTTATGAGGATATTAAGGAATATGCCGGAAATAGTTTTACAGAACCTTTAAGTCAAGAATATCCTGAAATAAAGAAATTAATTGATAAACTCTATGAGAATGGTGCTTACTACGCTACTATGAGCGGAAGTGG
>CANQNI010000094.1 GCA_947625175.1 uncultured Eubacteriaceae bacterium
TGTTCTATATATTATAATTAATAGTAAACAGTTACAAAATTATATGGAGGTTAAATGGCTCAAGGAGAAGTTATTAATGATACATTAGTTGTTGATACCCCAACACCATTTCCCAAAGGATTCTTATGGGGTGGAGCTACTGCAGCAAATCAGTATGAAGGTGCATGGGATGTAGATGGTAAAGGTGCTAGTGTCTCTGACATGTGTACTAATGGAACCAACGAAGTTGCTAAAAAGATAACAACAGAAATTAGAGACGATCTACTCTATCCTAGTCATGAAGCAACGGACTTCTATCATCATTATAAAGAAGACATTAAAATGCTGGCTGATATGGGGCTTAAAGCATTTAGAATGTCTATTAACTGGACTAGAATCTTCCCGACAGGTGAAGAAGATGAACCAAACGAAAAAGGTCTTGAATTTTACGATAAAGTTTTTGATGAATGTAAAAAATATGGGATCGAACCTGTTGTTACTATAAGCCATTATGAATTACCTTATGAACTAGTAAAGAAATATAATGGTTGGGAAGATAGAAAACTGGTTGGACTTTTTGTTAAATATGCAAAAACCTTGTTTGATCGTTACCATGATAAAGTCAAATATTGGTTAACATTTAATGAAATAAACTCTGGAACTATGGCCATGGGTTCAGTTCTTTCAACAGGAACTATAAAAGATTACGAAGGACCACTGGATGAAGTTCCAGATAAGCCGCAGGAACGTTTCCAGGCTCTACATCATCAGCTTTTAGCCAGTGCAGAAGCTGTTGCCTATGCTCATGAACATTATCCAGATCTTAAGATTGGGAATATGACTCTCTTTGCTACTTCTTATCCACTTACCTGTAATCCAGATGATGTTATTGCCAATCAGCAATATATGAATAAGATGAACTGGTATACATCTGATGTTCAGGTTAGAGGAGAATATCCTTATTATGCTGATAAGATGTTAAAAGATATGGGTGTGGAAATTAAAAAAGAAGAAGGGGACGATGAAATCTTAAAAAATGGCAAAGTTGACTTCTTTACTTTTAGTTACTACATGTCTAATACTGCAACAGCTGATGAAGATAAAAAAGTTGGTAAAGGAAATCTAATCGGTGGTGTTCCAAATCCATATCTGGAAGCTTCAGATTGGGGATGGCAGATCGATCCTAAAGGTCTACGTTATTCACTGAATGAAATCTATAGCCGTTATGGTATACCTATGATGGTTGTTGAAAATGGTCTTGGAGCTTTTGATAAGATTGAAGAAGATGGCTCAATTCATGATAATTACCGTATTGATTATTTAAAACAGCACATCGAACAAATGGGTAAAGCCATAGAAGATGGTGTTGACTTAATAGGGTATACTCCATGGGGAATTGTTGATGTTGTATCAGCTTCAACTGGCGAAATGGCAAAACGTTATGGCGTAATTTATGTAGATAAATACGATGATGGCACTGGAACTTTAGAACGTCGACCAAAAGATAGTTATTACTGGTATAAACAAGTTATTGACTCTAATGGTGGCGATCTGGAAGTCAAAGAAAAAGAAGAAGTTGAAGATTAAATAATAATCCGGATAAACAGAATCTTCTGTTTACCCGGATTATTTAATATGATTAGTAGAAGTTTAAACTATTATAATAGTTGAAATATTCTTAAGAATTAAAATCAATTAAATTCTGTTCGCAGTAGGACGTCATTCCCAAACCATTTAGTTGAAATCTTTGTTCCTAATTCATCAGTTTTAATTTCATAAAGGGCATTATTCAACTGTTCTAGTAAGGCTAGATTATCTTTGGCTACGGCTATGCCATATAGTTCAGAGCTTAATGGTTCATTTAAAACAGCAAGTTCTGAATTTTCATTCATTAAATACCATCCGGCCAAAATTGAATCCACTGCAACTGCATCAATTTTTCCAGCACTTAAATCTTCTAAGGCCGAAGTATTTTCATGATATAGAATAACATCTCCAATCTCATTTATTATTGGATTTCCACTTAATGCACTTTCAGCTGTTGAAGTTAATTGGACGCCAATATTTTTATCAACAAGATCATTGAGTGTATTTATTCCACTATCCTCTCTAACAACTATAACCTGATTATTGAGAAGATAAGGATTAGTAAATAACATTTGAGCCTCTCTCTCTGGAGTTATGGTTAAACCACTCCAGATTACATCAATATTCCCGCTTTCAAGTTCAGTTTCTTTTTGGGTCCAATCAATCGGTTGAATTTCCAGTTTTTTTCCTAGCTTTTTTGCTACTTCCTTTGCTAAATCGATATCAAAACCAGTGAAATTATCATTTTGATCCAAATAACTCAATGGCGGGAATTGACTATCTACTCCAATAACTAAAGTATCATCAGTTGAATCAACTATTTCACCTATCTCATTTTCATTAGAACTACATCCTACTGTTATAAGTATATTAAGCGCTAAGACTATTAGGATCCTTAATAGGTATTTCATGTAAGTAATTTCCTCCAAATTCTAAATAAGATAATTTTACTAGTTAATCTTTATTACTTACATGAGCTTCATCGAAGGAAGCCATATCGCGAAGGATAGCGCTAGCACAATCAATTAAAAACATTGCCAAGGCTCCTCCGGTTCCTTCTCCAAGTCTTAAGTTAAGATCAAGTAATGGTTCTTTATTAATTAAGTTATAAAAATAATTATGACCTGGTTCAACTGACTTATGAGAAGCGATCATATAATCACCAGTTTTTGGATCCAGATGATAAGCAATAAGTGCAGCTGAAGCTGTAACATAACCATCAATTACGACTGGAATTTGTCTAGAACAAGCCGCTAAGATAATTCCTACCATTCCTGCAATTTCAAACCCACCTAGTTTTGCTAGTACATCTATTGGATCTTCATTATCAGGATTGTTAACTTTTATAGCTTCACTGATTACCTCAATTTTGTGTTCTAACTGTTCATCATTTAGACCGGTTCCTCTACCCGTTACAATATTAACAGGTAGATTTCCCAAAGTACTAATTATAGCTGTAGCTGGGGTTGTATTACCAATTCCCAACTCACCTATACCGATAATTTTGTCACCATTTCGATCTATATGTTCTGTAGCCAGATTATAGGCAGCAATGATAGCGTT
This sequence comes from uncultured Eubacteriaceae bacterium, assembly GCA_947625175.1. GTDB lineage: Bacteria > Bacillota > Clostridia > Eubacteriales > Eubacteriaceae > CANRHG01. The sequence continues at coordinate 3,130 of CANQNI010000094.1, forward strand.
AATTGCTTCTTTACGAGTCATGGCCGGGCCTACTTTAATATCTTTAGTCCCATTTCCAATGTGAATAGTTGAAACGGAAACATTTTCTGAATTATTTAATTCTTCAGGAATATTTTTCATTCCCATATCAACCAGGTGGACTTCAGCACCAACCTGGTTACCCAAAACATTAATTCCAGCTCCACCATTACTAATATTTTCGGCCATTTGAATGGTAACTTCTTGAGGATAAGCTGAAACACCTTCTTCTGCCACTCCATTATCCCCAGCCATTACAAAGATTACTTTCTTAGATGTATCAGGTTTTAATTCACCAGTCATTCCAACCAAATCAACTGCTAAATCTAGTAATTTTCCTAAGGCCCAAGTGGGCATAGTTTTAGTCTTAAGAAATTCTTCAGCTTTTTTACGCATCTTCTTATCAGCTGGTTTGATATGTTTTATATGATGTTTAAGAACATCTTCTAGTAGAGATTTATCTTTATTAAATTTCTCAAAATGAGAGAAAGAATCAAAATTATTTAAGTGGCTGGATAATTTTTCTGTTGGTAGCCCTATAACGTTATTAATATCGCCTTCAACACTTTTAATGTAAGACTCAGGAATATTTTGTATTCCATAAGAACCGGCTTTGTCAAAAGGATCCCCTGTTTTAATATAATCCCAGATCATATCATCTGTTAATTCATTAAAAGTTACGTTTGTAGTTTCGTAAAACAAATCATGTTTTAAATCTTTATTTAAAATACAAACTGCGGTTATAACCTGATGAGTTTTACCTGATAATTTTTTTAAAGTATTAAAAGCATCCATTCCATCTTCAGGTTTTCCAAAGATTTCATTTCCATCAGTTACGACAGTATCGCAACCAATTACAAGTTCATCGTCCTCTAGAGAATCTTCATGGGCTCTTAGAGAGGTTATTGCTTTCTTCTCTGCTAAAAACATAGCAGATTCACTTGGGGATAAATTAACCCGTGGTAATTTTTCATCAGCTCCACTTTCTGTAAAAGTAACGTTATCTACTACTTCTTTTATTAGTTTTCTTCTTCTTGATGATTGAGATGCTAGTAGAACTTTCATATTTTCCTCAATTTCCTAGTTTATTAAAAACCAAACATTGGTAATATTCCATATAGAACCAAACCTAGTCCAGCAGAAATAATTATCAATAAGATTGGATTAATTTTAAATTTATAATAAATAAAGGCCGAAATAATACAGGCAAATAGGGCTTTATAATCAATATTATTAAAAGTGAGATTTGTCACATCAGTTCGAAACACATTGTTTAAAAACAAAATAAAAACTGCACTTAAGATTAGGGCTACGACTATAGGCATCATCCCATAAAGACCTGCTTTAACAAATTTATTATCAGCAAAATTTTTCATCCATCGGGCTATTATTAAAATAATAATAAATGAAGGTAAAATACATCCACCGACTGCAGCTAGAGCACCCGGAATCCCGGCTAATTTCATTCCAACGAAAGTAGCCGTATTTACAGCAAAAGGACCTGGTGTTGATTCTGCAATTGCGATGAAATCTACAAATTCATCCATAGTTATCCAATGATAAGTATTAACAATATCCTGCTGGATAAGTGGAATCATCGCATAACCTCCACCTATAGTAAACAATCCTATCTTGAAATATACTAAAAATAAAGAGAGTAAAATGTTCATTTTTTTTCTCCTTCTGTTTTAGCATAAGCTTTTACGATATAAATTTGCCAGATTATTCCAAGGATACCCCCGATTAAGATTAAATAAACAACATTTATATCAGTAAAAGTAGCCAGGAAAAACGCAGCAAGTCCTAATATAATGTTAAATGCATTAATTTCGACAGATCGTTTCATTTTAATAACTGCGTCAAATATTAGAACAATAATTCCAGCTCTTATTCCGTTAAAGGCATAAGAAACCCACTCAAGTGCGAGGAAAGCTTGAATAAATTGAGAGATAATTGCTATAACAATAAATGAAGGAATAGTAACCCCTAAAGTAGCAACAAGAGATCCCCAGAAGCCAGCAATGTTATAACCTACAAATGTGGCTGTATTTATAGCTATAACGCCAGGTGTAGCTTGGGAGATGGCTATCATATCCATGAATTCTTTCTGATCAATCCAGTGTTTTTTATCGACGATTTCAGCCTGGACCAGGGAGATCATGGCATAACCTCCACCAAAAGTAAATGCTCCAATTTTTAAATAAGTCCAAAATAAATCTAACAGTTTATTCATATTTCGGTCCAAATAGTTTTTTAATATTCATACCCGATTAATTACTTAATTTTATAGAAAGGTTAATGTTTTATAATTAAATAAGGAGATTAATTATGAATAAAACATTACGACTTATTATTCCTCAGTGGAAAGGCGGCGCTCAAAGTTATTACAATTTTGGTGCTGATATTTTAGCCGACATTGCTCCACCAGGAGAAAATGAAATAACTAAAAGAATTAATATAGGTTTAAGTACTAATCAATATTTAAACAATGAGAATGGAATTGTAGAAGAATCAAGTCAGTTAACTGAACTAAAAGAAATAGAAAAAATTTGTAATCTAGAAAATCCTGATAAAATAATAGTGTTTGGTGGTGATTGTTCTGTTTCTCAAGCTCCTTTTGATTATTTAAGTGAAAGATATGGAGATAACTTGGGAGTAGTTTGGTTGGATTCACATCCTGACATTTCAACTCCAGCTAATTCTACTCATCTTCACGAAATGGTTTTATCAAATTTAATGGGAATTGGGAATAATAACTTTTCTGATCAAATGAAAAATCCTATACCTCAAAATCGAATAATTTATGCTGGTCTTGTGGAAAAACCTCAGGAAAAGTTTAATTCTTTTTCGGAAAAAGTTTTTATTCCGGTAATTCCACCTGAAGAAGTAAAAAATAAAGATATTAAGATTTTAGAATGGCTTAAAGATAATCAAATTAAAAAACTTTGTATTCATTTTGATTTAGATGTGTTAAGTCCTGATGATTTTAGATCTTTAACTTCTTCAAAACCTTATCAGACAATTGAAGAATATGGAGCTGCGATTGGGGAATTAAAACTCAATGAAATTGTTGAGTTTTTA
>CANQNI010000095.1 GCA_947625175.1 uncultured Eubacteriaceae bacterium
ATGCTTATTATGCCGCTTTCCGATGGTTTATTCAAATTCATCCCGCCGCTTAACGAAAACATTCGTTTGAAGCGGGGGTCTTCTTTGAAGGGGAGGATAAACAAAAAAACCATAGCATTAAAACTATGGTTAATAATCTAATTCAGGGAAGAAATAGAAAGGATCCGTAAATTCTCCACCAGCTAAGACGCCTAAATGTAAATGTGGTCCAGTAGACCAACCCGTTGAACCAACATATCCTATAACGTCACCTCTGGCAATTGTCTGACCTTCATAAACTGCAATTTCACTCTGATGTCCATAATAGACTTGATGTCCTGAATATTGTTGAACAATAACACAATTTCCATATCCACCATTTTCACCAGCTAAAATAACAGTTCCTCCATCACAAGCATGAATAGGCGTTCCCATAGAAGCACCAATATCAATACCTTCATGACCACTTCCTGTACCGAAAATTGGATGGATTCTATACCCAAATACCGATGTTATATCAAAAATTCCGTCTAGTGGCCAGCGCCAACCAGTGGCTGAAACATAATCTCTATCCCATGTAGGATTTGAAGAAGCTTGATTATTTTTTTCTGCTTCTTCCTGAGCCTTCTTAGCTTCTTCTTCAGCTCTTCTTGCTTCTTCTTCAGCTTTTTTAGCTTCTTCCTCAGCTTGACGTTTGGCTTCTTCAGCTTCTTTCTTTACAGCTTCTTGACCTTCTTGAATAGATTGATTACGTTGCTTTTCAGCATTTTCTGCTGCTCTTCTTGCTTCTTCCTTTTTCTGAGCTAAATCAAGTTCTTTTAGTTCAGATTTGATTGTTTTAACATCAGAAACATTTTGATCAGCAGCTCTTGAAATATTTTCAATTTCTGAACTATTTTCTACAGCTTCAACAGCAGTTTCAGCTTTTGCTGTTTTTTGAGCTATAGCTTCTAGATCTGATTTTTTTTCATCCAAACTCGCCGCTAAAGCTTGCACTTCTCGAACATAACTACCAATTTTTTCATCAGTCGACGAACTGTAAGTATCTACAATTTCTTTATTAATCTGAGCTACTTCAGTTGAATAGGCAACTACCTTTTCCTGGACCTGAGCAACTTTATTTTGTTGATCATTAATGGCCTTTTGCTCACTACTTTGAGAAATTTTCTTAATTGTTTCATTAGCAGCAGCTATAGCCTTTTCTTCCTGAGCTATTTGTTTTTTAGCTTCATTAATTAAAGTTTTATTATTATTTAAAATTTTTTCCTTTTGGGCTTTCGAAGTCTGCTGATCCGATTTTGTTGAATCCAGTTCAGATTTTTTCTTTCCTAATTCTACTTTCTGAGCTTCTAACTGTTTTTCTTTTTCTTCAATAGCTTGTTTATTTGCCTGGAGTTGATCTAAAAGTTCATTATCAGCTTTAAATATATCAGTTAATATCTGAGAATTTTCTATTTGGGTGGTAAAATCTTCTTCTGAGAAAAGAGCTTCAGAATATCCTTCAACACCATACATGTATTGAATGCGAATTCTTTCATTTAATAACTCATTCTGTTCTTGTTCTTTTTTTACCGCTTCTTCTAATTCTTTTTGAGTTGTTTGAATTTGACTTTCAAGCGTTGTAATCTGATTATTTAAAGTATTAATTTCAGAATCCAGATTCTTAATATTTGTATCAATCTCTAAAATCTGTTTTTCTATTTGATCAATCTGTTTAGTTTTTTCATTAATAATAGATTGATTATTTTGAATATTCTGTTGAGAATTTGTCTTCTGATTTTCTAATTGTTCAACTGATTCAGCAAATATCGGTATTAATAAAGATAAAAGGAAAACTGTAACCAGCACTAATATACTTACTCTTCTGCTATTTTTCTTCATAAACCTATTTAGACTTCAAGATATCTTCTGGTGGCAAAGGCGGCTCCAATTGAACCAATAATAGCACCATACAAAGTAAAACTAATTAAAATTAAAATAATTATGTTTCTCGGAGATATAAATAAAGTACTTGTTGAAAATATTAAATTTCCGCTTAAATAACCAATAACGTAATAATAAACCAGAATAACTAATAAAACAGAAAGAAACGCTGATATTAACCCTATAAATGTTCCTTCTAAAATAAAAGGAATTTGAATATAACTATTCGTCGCTCCAATCGACTTCATTATTGAAATTTCTTTTCTCCGATTAGCCACAGTCAGTCGAATAGTATTGTAGATTAAAAAGAAAGCTATAACAGACATAATAGCTATAAGTCCAATCGATAAAATTCGGATAAACTGTGTAAAATTCGATAAGGAATTAATAAAACTTTCCTGATATCGAACGTATTCAACTTCATCTTTATATTCATTAGCTAAATCTCTAATAGCTGCTAAATCTTCAATATTATAGGTTTTAACAATAAACGATTCAGGTAGTGGATTATTTTCTTCTGTGTAATCTCCTAATAATTCCTGATAATTATTTAAACTTTTGCTAAAGTTTTCTAATGCTTCTTCTTTAGATTCATAAGTTACTTCGCTGACACGTTCATCATTTTCTAAAATTTCAAGAAGATTGTCTTTTTGTTCTTGAGTAACTCCTTCAAGTAAAAATATCTGAATTTCTGAATTTTCTTCTGCTACTTGTGTTAACTGGCTTACGTTAACAGAAAAAATAATAAAAATTCCAAGAATCAAAAGTGTAGCAATTATTGAAACAATAGCCGCAATTGATATTAAGGTGTTTCTGGAGATACTTTGAAAACTTTCTTTAATAATGCTGGGAAGATAAGAAGGTCTATTATGCGAAGGCATTGTCATAGGTTCCTTTCATATTATCAGCGATCAGTTTTCCATTATCTAAAACGATTAATCGTTTCTTCATTTCATTAACCATATCAACATCATGTGTTACTACAACAACAGTAGTTCCATGTCTGTTAATTTCATCCAGTAAAGCCATTATTTCTCGACTCGTTTCCGGATCAAGGTTTCCGGTTGGTTCATCGCATATAAGAATACTAGGATTATTTATAATAGCTCTGGCAATAGCAACTCTTTGTTGTTCACCTCCTGACAACTCTCCAGGATACCTATCAGCCATATCTGCTAATCCAACTAACTCTAAAGCTAAGGGAACCTTATTTCGAATTTTGGATTGAGGGCGACCAATTATCTCCATAGCATAAGCAACATTCTCATAAACTGTTTTGTTTTCCAAAAGACGAAAGTCCTGGTAAACAACTCCTATCCTTCTCCTTAAATAAGGGATATCCTTTTTTTTAAGTAAAGAGATATCATGATTCTTTACTTTAATCGTTCCCTCAGTAGGCTCTAATTCTCTTTGTAATAATTTAATAAAGGTAGATTTACCAGCACCACTCCTGCCAACAATAAAGACAAATTCACCTTTATCTATAAATAAATTTAAATTATTCAGAGCATCAGCCTGATTTTGTTCATAAGATTTAGTTACATTAATAAATTCAATCATTTTCTCTCCACACTACTAGAGAATGATCTTAGTAGTATTATACTTTATTTTTTTCTTAAAAAACTTATTTTTTATAAAGTTTTAACAAATTTAAATTAAAATAAACTTAATTTTTACAATTTTAATTAAAAATTATAAAAAAAAGACAGCCATAGCTGTCTTTATTTAGTCCTTTATAGCTCCATTTGAGTCAATATTTTTAAAATTCTGAGACATTTCACGACGAATTTGATAAATTCTAGTACGTTCGCGTTCTCGACTTACCTGTCGAGCTAACATATTATTCAACCTGCATCTTCGAACCATTTTAAGTGTTGCCTGTGAATTTTTCATACCATAATCCCCCTATAATAGATACTCGCTTCACTTAATAAAATTATAACTCAAATGAAACTTAAATTAATAAGGATTAATATTTTTTATAAATTAATTTAAACAAAGTAGTGTTTAAATTCTTTTATTGACATAATCATTTAATTCGGCTACTTTATTCAATTTTTCCCAATTAACATCCAGATCTTTCCGTCCAAAATGTCCATAAGCTGCAGTTTCTTTATACTGAGGTTTTTGTAATTCCAGTTCTTCTATAATAGCTGCTGGCCTTAAATCAAAAACATCTTTAACAGCTTCAGCCAGAAGGTCATCATGGACTTTACCAGTTCCAAACGTATTTACATTTACAGAAACCGGTTCAGCTACTCCAATAGCATAAGCTAACTGAATTTCAGCTTTATCCGCTAAGCCTGCTCCAACTAAATTTTTAGCCACCCAACGTGCAGCATAAGAAGCTGAACGGTCTACTTTAGTAGGATCTTTTCCAGAGAAAGCCCCGCCACCATGACGACCCATACCGCCATAAGTATCTACAATAATCTTTCTACCTGTTAAGCCGACATCACCTATTGGACCACCGATAACAAATCTACCAGTTGGATTAATTAAAATTTTAGTTTCTTCATCAATCCATTTATCTCCTAAAACTGGAAAGATTACTTTTTCTTTAATATCTTTTCTTACTGTTTCAATATCTGTATTTTCATCATGTTGAGAAGAAACAACAACCGTATCTACTCTTAGTGGTTGTTCATTTTCATCATATTCCACACTAACTTGTGTTTTACCATCTGGTTTTAAATATTCTATAGTACCATTTTTTCTAACTTCACTCAGTTTTTTACTTAGTTGATGCGCTAGATCAATTGGAAGAGGTAGCATATTCTCAGTTTCATTAGAAGCATAGCCAAACATCATTCCCTGGTCTCCTGCACCGATTTCAAAATCTTCCTCAAATTCCTGTCCTTCTTCTCGGACTTCAAGAGCAACATTAACACCTTGGGCTATATCTGAAGATTGTTCATTAATAGAGGTTAAAATAGTACAACTTTGGGCGTCAATACCATTTCGAGCATCATCGTAACCAATTTCTTCAATAGTTTTTCTAGCAATTTTAGGGATATCAACTGAAGCTGATGTACTAATTTCTCCAGTTATAAAAACTAATCCAGGAGAAACCATTGTTTCACAGGCGACCCTTCCTTTTGGATCCTGTTCTAAAATAGCATCTAATACAGCATCTGAAATCTGATCACTAATCTTATCTGGGTGACCTTCTGTTACAGATTCAGATGTAAAAATTCGTTTCAATTTAGCCTCCGTTTATTTCCTGTAATATCTTCAATTTCTTTAGGAATATTTTCTGTTAAATTAATTGGATTATCCCCATTAATTAAAATATCATCTTCGATACGAATACCTATATTATATTCCTGAGCATAAAGTCCTGGTTCGCAAGTAATAATCATTCCATCTTCTAGAATAATATTTCTGTTTTGGCTATCATGAGTATTAAGACCTAAAGAATGACCAACATTATGATAATACCAATCTTCAATTCCATTTTCAGGGATAGGTATTCCTTCATTTTCTAAGTTTTGAATAAATAAATCTTTTGTTAATTGTTGAATTTCAGATAGTTTAGTTCCACTTTTATAATTTTTAATTAATTCTTTCTGAGTTTTTAGAACTACATTGTAAAATTTTTCTTGAATCGGTGTAAATTTACCAGTTACTGGGAAAGTTCTTGAAACATCAGCACAATAACCATTAAATTTAGCTCCTAAATCAAATAGAACTAACTCATTATCTTTTATTTCCTTGTTATTTTTTGTATAGTGTAAAATAGTTCCATTTTCACCAGCAGCTGCAATAGTAGGAAAACTTAATCCATCCCCACCATTATTCTTTACACTATATTCGAATAATGCAGCCAACTGATATTCTTTTAATCCTGGTTTAAGATTTTTAAGAAGTTCGTTAATTCCTTGATCCGTTAATTCTATAGCCTTTTGAATTTGTTCAATTTCCTCTTTATCTTTAATAAAGCGGCTTTTCTCAAGAAATGGGGATAAATCTATTAGTTTTTCTTCATTAAATAAAGGATAATCATTTAAATCTCTTGCATGGACAGGTTGTGTTTTATCAATTCCAATAATCGGATCAACAGTTGAAGTAAGATCTTCTAGATAATCGATTTTTAAAGAATTATAAACTATATCTTCTATACCAGAAATTTTCGATGCATCTTCTAAAGAAATTTTTGATCCAATCCATTTTTCCATTTCCGGATTGGATTCTGGAATAAATAATTTTTCATATGTATTGCCTAATTCATCCTTATATAAAACAAGAGACTGTTCTGGTTCAGTTAGCCCAGTAAGATAGAAATAATTTGAAT
>CANQNI010000096.1 GCA_947625175.1 uncultured Eubacteriaceae bacterium
CAACCGTTCTACTTGATCTAGCCCGCTCTGAATATCCTGATATTTTAGCTGTTTACTGTGATACCGGGCTTGAATATCCCGAAGTAAAAGAATTTGTTAGATCGATTAATAATGTTGAAATTATTAAACCAAAAAAGAATTTCAAACAGATATTAAGCGAATATGGTTATCCAGTTATTTCAAAAGAACAGGCTCAGTTTATTGATGATCTCAGACATGCTAAGTCTCAGAAAACAATAGATTTAAGACTTTACGGAAATAAAAACGGTAATTTTAAAATAGCTCAAAAATGGCGTTATCTATTGAATGAACCTTTTCGGATTTCTCACAGATGTTGCTATCACATGAAAAAGTCACCCTTTAAAAGTTTTAATCATAAAACTGGAAAAGTTCCAATCTTAGGAACAAGGGCAACTGAAAGTAAGTTAAGAATGACTACTTATCTAGATACAGGCTGTAATATCTTTGATACTAAAAACCCAAAAAGTCAACCACTTTCATTCTGGACTGAGCAGGATATTTTAAATTACTTGGTTGAACATAATTTAAAGATTCCAGATGTTTATGGAGAAATTGTTGAAACAACCGAACAGAAGTCTTTTATTGCTGAAACTGATAAACCAGTTCTTAAATGCACTGGAGTTGATAGGACAGGCTGTATCTTTTGTGGCTTTGGGTGTCATATAGAAAAAACGCCGAACAGATACCAAAGATTAAAAGAAACACATCCCAATCTATATGACTATGTTATTAACGGTGGCGAATTTGTTGACGGTTGGTGGCAACCTAATTCAAAGGGGTTAGGCTTTGGTAAAATTTTAGATTTATTACATGTTCAATATTAAATTAAGGAGACTCAAATGACTAAGGAATTAGAAGTAAATTTAAAGGAAAATATTTTAAACGGATTAAGTGACACTATCGTTAATTTATTAGAAAGATTATCTGCTGAAGAAAACCCAAGATATTTTGAATGTTACACAAAAGCTATTAATAAACTATTTAAATTCATTATTGAGGAAGAAACCATTATTAAAGTTGAAAAGTCAGAAGACAATGACATTAAGGATTTTATTGAATTTTTAACAGCAATGGTAGCAGGAAAAGCAGCCGCTCATGCTCTAGCTGACATTATAAAAGATGATGACAGTTCAAATGATGATTCTGATAAAAAGAAAATTATAGAAAAGATTAAAGAAGATAATCCAAACGCAAAAGTTATCGAAGTCAGTTCGCCTGAAGATTTATTTAAGGCTTTAGACACGATCAAAGAAGATATTAAAAATGCTATCGAAGATGACGAGGACTAAAAAAAACCAGTTCGCTTATTCAGAGGCAGTTATTAATCCAGATAAATTGCCTGAACAGTTTTTAAAGAATGTCAGTCATAGCATTTTAGACAGATTAAAGACTGATGTTTCTTTAAAAGAACGTTTTGAAAAGGAAACTGGCAAAAATTTCTATAAGTAAATTATAACAGGTAAAAGAGAATGAACCTAATTATTCAGGACGCCTCACTTGAAGAAATAACCGCTATCTGCTACCGAATTGGAGAACCTGACTTTAGAGAAACAGTTGAGGCTCAAAGAAAATTCGGAGTAGTTGAATATTTAGTCAACAATGACAAGGCAACCTTAGACGAGGCTATGAACGAATATGACAAGAACGTCGAAAACAAAAGAATTGAAGTTGCTGTTGACAAGGGAGTTTTAGAAGAAATTCCACCGGATTTCTTTGACGACTCAGAAGAGGAAAAACCTAAAGAAGAACCAAAGGAAAAGCCTAAGAAAGAAAAAGATTTACATCTCAATGAACCGCCTAAGGTTTCAGAAGAGAAAAAAGTCAACCTACAAGAAAGTCTGACACAGGCAGCAACCCAATTGGTTCAGAAAAAAGGGGCAAAAGCATTAACAGACATTTTGGCAGAATACCAGGTTAAGAGTATTCCAGAATTAAATAAAAATCATTTTGAAAGTGTACTTTCAAAAATTAAAGAGGTTTTAGGATAATGGCAACTCATAGCTTATTAGCTCCCTCAGCAGCAGAACGTTGGATTAATTGCCCGGCCTCTGTAGTAATGTCTGAACCGTTTCCCGATACTATCAGCGAGTATGCAGCAGAGGGAACAACTGCTCATAAACTGGCAGAGCTTAAAATAAGAAGTTCAATCTTAGGCGAAGAAGTTGACGGAAAAGAAGTCGATAAAGTTAAACGATCAAAATATTACAATCCTGACATGGAAGACTACACGGACGAATATGTTGAATATGTGAGGTCCTTAGTCAATTCCAATGAAACAACAGTTTTACCAGAAACCAGACTTAATTTAAATTTCATCACACAGGGAACAGTTGGAACGGCTGACTGTATTCTAGCATTCGGGAATGAACTCCATGTTATTGATTTTAAATATGGGAAAAATGTTGAAGTCAATGCTCAGGATAACCCTCAGCTTAAGATTTATGGTTTAGGCGCTTGCAACCTGATAGACGGACTTATCTATAATATCGAAAATGTTACAGTCCATATTGCCCAGCCTAGAATGAATAATTTTTCTTCTATGACTATAAGCAAGAAAGAACTTAAGGACTGGTTAAAAGATGAAGTCAGACCACAGGCATTAAAAGCTATCAATGGAACAGCTGAAACAGCAGTCGGGAACTGGTGTCAGTTCTGTAGAGCCAAAACAGTTTGCAGAAAGTATGGCGAACGCTTTGACGTTGATTATAAACCCGATAATCCAAACACACTCAGCAATGAGGAAATAGCTGAAAGGATAACGAGGCTTTCTGGTTTAGACGGTTATCTTAAAGACCTTAAAAAGTATGCTCTAGATAAGATTCTAGACGGAGAAACTTTTCCAGGACTTAAAGCCGTTGCAGGAAGAAGTGTCAGAACTTGGACTGATCAGGAAGAGGCTTTCAGAATTGCTCAGGAAAACGGATATGATCATTCAGTCCTGTTTGAGCAAGTTCCTTTATCACTTGCCAAAGTTGAAAAGATGATGAGTAAAAGAAAGTTCAATGAACTTCTTTCTGATTATGTGGATAAACCGCCGGGAAAACCGACTTTGGTTTCAGAAAACGACCCAAGGGAGTCTATTGTTACTGAGTCGGTTGATAATGATTTTACAGATGTTGATATTAATAAAATTGATTTTGATTAAAAAGATTAAAAAGAAAGAGAGTTTTAAATGAGTAGTAAATTAGACGGAGTAAAAGTTACATTAGGACCCGTTAGATATAGTTTTGTAAATATCTTTGAAAAACAGCAGTTCAAGAATGGCGGGGACGCTCAGTATAGCTTGAGAGCCTTAATAGACCAAGATGATGAAAAGAACGTCCAGAAAATGCAGAAAGCAATAAAGGCAGCTAAAGAAGAAGGTAAAAACAAGCTTTGGGGCGGAGTCATGCCTAAAGATTTAAATACTACTGTTCATGACGGAAACAATACAGGACGTGAGGAGGAAGAAGGTATGTGGTGTCTTAATACCAATAATAAAAACAGAAAACCTCATGCAGCTGTTGGAAAAGACAGGATTCCAGGAACTAAAGACAATATTAAAAGCGGTGATTATGGTTTAATCTGTGTAACTTTCAAGGCTTATGACTGGGGACAGAAAGGCGTTAGCTGTTTTCTTAACAGCGTCTGGAAAACCAAGAACGGCGAACCTCTAGCCGGCGGGAGTTCCTTTGAAGATGACTTTAAAGATGTTGATGAAAATGCTATTGATTTTGATGACATGAACGTTGAAATTGATCCGCTCACAGGACAACCGATAGGCTCAGATGATTCAGAGGACTATGAAGACGTCCCATTTTAAAACTGAAGAATGAACAATCTCAATATCGATATAGAAACTTTTAGTAGTACCGATCTAAAGAAAGAGGGCTTATATAAGTATGTAGAAAGTGATGATTTTGAAATTTTACTTTTTGCTTTCAAGAAAAATGATTCAGATGTTGAAGTAGTTGACTTAGCTCAAGGCGAAAAACTTTCTAAAGCTCTGCTCCATGATCTCTATGACGCACGGATAACTAAAAGTGCCTATAACGCATCTTTTGAGATGGCTTGCATTAATAAATACCTCCAAGATTTAGGATTGCCGACCATACCGCCTCAACAGTGGGAGGATACCATGCTGTTGAGTTCTTATGCAGGTTATGGCGGCAGTCTTAAAGTAACGGCTGAACTTCTTGATTTACCTGTTGAGGCTCAAAAAGACAGGTCGGGAACTCAGCTTATAAACAGGTTCAGTAAACCAAGAAAGCCAACAGCAAGGGATAAAAGAACAAGGGTTTTACCTAGTGACGACCCTGTTGCTTGGGAAAGATTCAAGGAATACAACCGTCAGGACGTTGTGGTTGAGGCAGCTATAAGAGAAAAACTCAAAGCTGTCAGGATTCCAAAGAAAGAAAAAGAGGGATTCCTGCTAGACCATAAGATTATGACATCAGGCGTTCTGATAGATCAGGAACTTGTTAATGCGGCTTTAGAACTTGACATTCAGGAAAAGAAAAGACTTAAAGATGAGATAACAGCCTTGTCTGGAGTAACCAATCCTAAAAGTACGGTTCAAATGACAAAATGGCTTTCTGAAAAATTCGGACACGAAGTTAAGAGTATTAGAAAAGAAAATGTTCCTGAACTAATCGAAGAATGCAAAGAAAAGAAACTTTCTGATGTAGAAGAAGTTTTAAGGTTAAGACAGGAATTCAATAAAACAAGCCTTGCTAAGTATAAGTCTCTGGAAAGAATGGTTTGTTCTGATAACAGAATAAGGGGAATGCTCCAATTCTATGGTTCAAGAACAGGCCGCTGGGCAGGGCGTGGCGTTCAGGTTCAGAATTTGCCAAGAAACTATATTCAGTCTATTGACTGTGCAAGGGATTTACTGAGATCAAAAAATTTTGACGGTCTGAAAGCTGTTTATGGAAACAACTTAAGCGATATTGCCTCACAACTAATAAGAACTGTCTTTATTCCAAGCGAGGGAAAAACTTTTGCGGTTGCTGATTACTCAGCTATTGAGGCAAGAGTTATAGCTTGGCTCAGCGGGGAAGAATGGCGGCTTGAGGCTTTTAGAAACAGTCAGGACATTTATTGTGTTAGTGCCTCACAGATGTTTGACGTTCCACTTGAAAAGATTCTAGACAAGAACTCAAAGGAACATCTCCTAAGAGCTCAGGGGAAAGTTGCTGAACTTGCTTTAGGTTATCAGGGCGGAGTCAATGCTATTGACAGAATGGATTTTAATAATTCTATTCCAGAAGAAGAAAGACCTGAAATAGTTAAGTCATGGCGTGAAAAAAGTCCTCACATAGTCCAGTTTTGGCAAAACTGTGAAAATGCTGCTATCTCAGCAATTAATGGAACGCCGAGTAAAATAAACAACTTGATTTCTTTTGAATGTAAAAATTCAACTCTAATCGTTACTTTACCCTCTAAAAGACAACTCTTTTATCCTAAAGTCCAGTTAGGACGCAACCCTTTTGGGAGAGACTCTTTTAATTTTGAGGGGGTTAATCAGACAACCCATAAGGTTGAAGAAATTTATATGTACGGGGGAAAAATTGTGGAAAACGTGGTTCAGGCAGTTGCCAGAGACTGTTTGGCCGAGGCTCTTTTAAGACTGGATAAAGCAGGCTTTGAAATTAAGTTCCATGTTCATGATGAAGTCATTCTAGAAGTTGACAGCAATAAAGCAGAAGAAGAACTAGAAAGAGCAATTTCCATAATGTGTGAAGAAACCGATTGGAATGTCGGATTACCTTTAAATGCGGCTGGATTCGTCAGTCCTTTTTATATGAAAGATTAAACAAATGGCTCAATTAAATAAAAGACTATTAAACCAGTTATCAAAGCTAACTGATGATATAAAGGTTAATTCTTTAACTACTTATTCTATTCCTTATTCTAAAACAGCAAGATTATATATTACAGAGTTTCCAGAAGATATGGACGACCTCTTTACCAGTAACCTGGTTCATAAACCGGGATTCTTCTTAAAGTATGCAGGTTTACCTGCTAAAGCGCCTTTTGAGGCAGTTGAGGGACTAAGTTCTAGGGAACTGATGAAGAAACTGAAAGAGGTTCTTAAATGAACTATAGAGTTCGGTATTTAATCAGGGAGACTAATAAAGAAACTGGAAATAAAAAGTGTTTGAACAAAC
>CANQNI010000097.1 GCA_947625175.1 uncultured Eubacteriaceae bacterium
GTTTTCCCTGTGGTCTATTATAAGAGAAATATTCATACGTTTCAAAAGGAGGATGGCGCTCATCCCACCACCTAAAGAAGTGGGTTTCCGCGCCAGAAATTTCTATGAAAGTTGAAATAAAACCTGAAGACACTGGTGGAGAGATTTATATACCTCCTTCAAAAAGTGTAACTCATAGAGCGATTATAGCTGCAGCTTTGGCTAATGGAACCAGTCGAATTGATCATGTTTTATTATCTCAGGATATAAAAGCAACTTTAGAAACTATTAAAGTATTTGGAGCAGAAGTAACTTCAGATCAGGAAGATGAAGAAGGATTATTTACTTTTTATATTACTGGTAATCCTAATCCAGTTGTTCGTGATGCATTAATAGATTGTATTGAATCAGGTTCTACTTTAAGATTTACTTTGCCTATTTTAGCTATCGATGCTAAAAATACAGTAGTTACTGGAAAAGAAGGTCTAAAAAACCGACCTATTCAAACTTATCTTGAAATATTTGATGAACAGAATTTTAACTATGAAAAAGGTGAAAAAGCATTACCAATTATTCTAAACGGAAAGCTAAAACCAGGAAAGTTTAAAATTAGAGGAGATATCTCATCACAATATTTAACAGGTTTATTCTTTGCTTTACCATTACTTCCTGAAAGTTCGGACATATATTTAACCTCACCTCTCGAATCAAAACCATATGTTACCTTAACTATTGAAGTATTAGAAGAATTTGGGATAGAAATCGAGAAAATTTCATCTGATCATTATCATATTCCAGGAAATCAAAATTATCGACCTACCAGTATTAGTATTCAGGGAGATTTTTCTCAGGCAGCATTCTGGTTTGTTAACGGTCTTATTAATAAGGAAACGACTTTACTAAACTTACCAGAAACTTCAATCCAGGGTGATTTTAGAATTATCAGTATTTTAAATAGTATTGGAGCTGATATAACTTATGATAAAGAAAAAAAGGCTTGGATTAGTAGACCTGCAAAAACCCACAACTTTGAATTGAATATGAAAGATATTCCAGATTTAGTACCAATCCTAGCTGTTGTAGCTTCGTTTTCAGAAGGATATTCAACTTTAACTGGAACAAAACGTCTTCGATTTAAGGAAAGTGATAGAATTTTAGCGATAGCAAATATGCTTGAATCCTATGGTGTTGATGTTTCTGTTAAAGAGAATCAAATAGTTATTAAAGGTCAGGATAAATTACTGAGTACAACAATAAATTCTTTCAATGATCATAGAATAGCTATTACTGCAGCAATAGCTTCAGGTAGGGCTCAGGGTTTAGTAACTATTTTGGATGCTCAATGCGTGAATAAGTCCTATCCCAATTTTTGGGAAGATTTTAAAAATGTTGGGGGTGATATCCGTGAGCTCGATTTGGGGTGACTTAATTAAAATTTCAATTTTTGGTGAATCTCATGGTAAAGCGATTGGTTGTGTCATAGATGGTCTTCCTAGTGGCATTTCAATTGATACTAAATTAATCAATAAAGATTTACTAAGACGAAGTGCAAAAAGTTATGAACTAGCTACTCCCCGCAAAGAAGCTGATCATTTTGAAATAATAAGTGGATTCTTTAATAATAAAACAACAGGAACCCCACTATGTTGTATGATTGAAAATACCGATACAAGAAGTAAAGATTATTCTCCTGAAATACTGAGACCAGGCCATGCTGATTATACAGCTTATGTTAGATACAAAGGTTTTCAAGATTATCGAGGTGGAGGTCATTTCTCTGGTAGAATTACAGCTCCTCTTGTTATTGCTGGTTCTATCTGTAAACAAGTACTACATTCTATAGAACCTGAAATCAAATTTGGTTCAAGAATAATTTCAATTGAAAACATTAACGACAAAAAAACTTTAAACTGGAAAGATTATCTTAAGTTAGATTTAAGCGAATTAAAGTATCCTTTTATTAATCAAGAATTAATTCCTAAAGTTGAAAATAGAATTAAGGAAGTAATAAAAGAAGGGGATTCTTTAGGTGGAATTGTTGAGTGCTGGATAACTGGTATAAAAGCAGGTATAGGAAATCCTTTCTTTGATTCTGTTGAAAGTGAATTAGCTTCCTTACTCTTTTCAATTCCAGCGGTAAAAGGCGTTGAATTTGGGTCTGGTTTTGATTTAACTAGAATGAAGGGATCTCAAGCTAACGATTCTATTAGAATAGATAATGGTAAAATTTACACTCAAACAAATAATAACGGTGGAATTAATGGTGGAATAACTAATGGAATGCCTATTATCTTTAGAGTAGCTATTAAACCAACACCTACCATAAAAAAAGAACAAAAAACGATAAATTATAAATTAAAAGAAAATATTATTCATCAGTTTCGTGGTCGACATGATCCTTGTATTATACTTAGAGTACCTGTAGTTATCGAAAGTATTAGTGCAATAGCATTACTTAACTTAATTTTGAAGAACATAAATGGATAATTTAGTTAAAATCCGTTCAGAAATTGATAAAATAGATCAAGAAATGGCTCTGTTATATGAAAAAAGAATGCTTCTTATGAGGGAAGTAGCAGATTATAAAAAGAGTCACCAAAAGCCGGTTTTAAATTTGAACCGGGAAGAAGAAGTTATAAAAAAGAACAGTTCTTATATAAATTCAAATCAATTAATACCTTATTATGAAGACTTTATCCAGTTTATAATGGATCAAGGAAAAAAACTTCAAATTAATTATTTAAAACAAATAAAATAGATTTACCAATAATTAAACCTCAAGATTTTTATGAATGAATTACAATTATTTTTTCAATCACGATTTACCTTATTAAGTATAATTGAAGTCTTTATACTCACTTTTATTATTTATCAAATATTTAAGTTAGTTAGTGGGACTCAAGCCGAAAAAGTTATCCGAGGTTTAATTTTAATTCTTTTATTAGTTCCAATCAGCGAATTCTTCGGACTTACCACTCTAAATTTTTTAATTCGAAATATCTTTACCTGGATTTTCTTATTAATTATTATAGTTTTTCAGCCTGAGTTACGAACAGCATTAGAACGCATAGGTAATTCTAATATAACCGGATTATCCTTAAGAAGAAATAGAAATATTAATCAAGTAGAAGAAACCATTAATATATTAATTGAATCAGTAGAAATCCTATCAACAACTAAAACAGGTGCCTTAATTGTATGTGAACAGAAAACAGGACTTAAAAATATTGAAGCGAGTGGAACGGTTATTAACGCTAAGATAACCCCTCAACTGATTTCAAATATTTTTTACAATAAAGCACCACTTCATGATGGTGCTATTATCGTTTCAATGGAAGAAAGTATTATTAAAGCTGCTGGTTGTGTTTTACCATTAACACGACGAAAAGATATTCCAGATCAATTGGGAATGAGACATCGTGCTGGTATTGGTATTTCAGAACATTCAGATGCTTTAACTATTATAGTTTCAGAGGAAACCGGTAATATTTCTTATAGTCAGAATTCGGAATTTAAAAATGATGTTTCTTTGGAAGATTTAAAAATAAAACTTCTTAATACTTTTGTTGAACCTTTAACCAATAGAAAATACTAATTTTATGAAAAATGTAAACATTAAATTTGTAACTCAATTAATTACTTCCTTTTTACTAGCATTATTGATCTGGTATTTTATTAATGGTAGTACTACAAATATTGTTACTCGGACTGTTATGAATATTCCAGTTACAGTAACAGGAAATAATGAATTAAGTGATAAAGGGTTAGTATTAGAAGATGATGTCAATTATTTTGTTAATCTAGAACTTCGAGGAACAGAAAATAATTTAGATCAGGTTAATACTGATGATTTAACAGCAGAAATTAATTTATCTGAGATTGATAATAGTGGTTCAGTAACTGTTCCTATTGTAATTAGGGGGCTTAACAATGCTGTTATTTTAGACCAAACAGTACCAAGTGAAGTACAATTACAGGTTGAGAAAATAACAGATCAGGCTATTAACCCATTAATTTTAACTCAGGGAAAACCTGAAGAAGGTTATTCTGTAATTTCATCAACTACTGGTGAAACGGTTTCTGTAAGTGGGGAAGAGGATCAGATAAGAAAAATTGACCGCATTTCAGGAATTGCAAATGTAGATGGACTATCTACAAATTCTTATCAGCTGGTTCAGCTTAATGCCTATGATTCAGAAGGGAATATTTTAAGAGGAATTACTTTAACTCCAAATGTAGTTGAAGCTGAAATAATAATTGGAGTTATTAAACAAGTCAGTGTAACCCCACCAGAGGTAATGAGTTCTCCGCAGATTGGATATCAGATTACTGATGTTTCTGTTAAGCCTAAGACTATAAAAATTGCGGGGGATCCTGATACTATTGAAGAAATAAATAGTATTAATGTTACCCCGGTTAGTTTTAATGAAGCTCTTTTAAACCATTCATTTATTGTAGAATCAAATATGATTTTACCTGAAAATACTTCAGTTATTGGTAGTAATGCCTTAGCTTCAGTTGAAGTTTTTATTGAAAAAATTAATGAAAAAAGTATTTCCATAACTGATATTGAAGTTGTTGGTTTAGAAGATAGTCTTGAAATAGACCGGATTAGTCCAGGTTCTATTAGTATGAAAATAAGTGGAACCTCAGCAGCTTTAAATAAATATGATAATTCAAACGTTAAAGCTCTAGTTGATGTATCAGGGCTTGGGGTTGGTGAATATACCCTTCCAATTAATTTAAATTTAAGTGATGTTAATATTATCGAATTAAATCCAATAGATGTAACAGTGCGGATTGACGAAAAAACATAGAAATAAATTCAATCGAATTTATTTCTTTTTTTTCGCTCATTTTAGCTATTTCATTCTAGAAATTGACCTAATTGGGTAAAATTAAAATTAAGAAAAGTATTATGCCTGAGGTAAAACAATGAATGAAATATTTAATCTGAGTGTTCGCGAAAGATATAGAATTATAGATAAAACCAGTATTGTTAATGTCATTGTAAATTTTATTATTGCTACGGTCAAAATTATTATAGCAATTGTATCGGGTTCAATTGCAGTAGCCAGTGACTCAGTTATTAATATTGGCGATACTATAAGTGGTCTAGTTACTTTATATGGTAATCATTTATCTCAAAAAAAACCCACTAAAAAACATCCCTTTGGTTTTGGAAGAATTGAATATCTAACGATTATTATTGCAGCAGTTGTAATGATTACTGTTAGTGGTATTTTAATGTATGTTTCAGTAGAACATATTATTCATCCGATTCCAATTGAAATCAATGGATTAGAATATGCTTTACTTGGTGGTGTTGTTGTAGCAAAATTCTTTTTATTTTATTACAATAAGCAAAAAAGTGAAAAAACTCTCAGTGGGGAACTAGAAGCTGTTTCCCATGATTCATTCATTGACGCTATTGGAACTCTAATTGTTATAACTTTAATTTTTGTTGATCATTTCTTTAAAGTTGAACTTGATGGATATATTGGTTTAGGTGTCGGTTTATTTATTACCATATCAAATATAATTGATATATATAAAACAATTAGTTTAATGTTAGGAACAAAAGCAGATCCATATATTACAGATGAAATTAAAAGAGTTGCTCTAACCGTTCCAGACATTGAAAATGTTAGAAATATAATCATTCATTCTTATGGTTACAATGTTCATTTTGGACAGATGGATTTAGATCTCCCTAAGAATATGGATGTTTTAGAAGCAAGTAAAAAATTAAAGGAACTTGAAACAGTTTTAGATAATAAGTTTAATATTAGTTTTACTTTTGGTATTAGTCCAGATAATCAAGCTTATAAAGAATAAAAAAGCACCGATTAAGGTGCTTTTTAAATGTTTAAATCAAATCATTTTGATTACTGACTTGCTTTAGAATTTAAGTAATTATCTCTTGAAGAAGTTGAATTTTCTTCATTTTCATTAGAACTTATTGAATTTCCTCGGGCTAACTCACCTTCAGAAGGTCCTGAATTTTCTTCTTGTTCTTCATATTCAGCATCAAGATCCATATCTGGTTCTTTCTTAACTTTTTCAAGTAAATCTGGATACTGATCTCTTAAAATACCAAGTATAGTTAAACGGTATCTATAGGCAGCATCTAACATAGAATCAAAAGACATTCTATTTAATTGATT
>CANQNI010000098.1 GCA_947625175.1 uncultured Eubacteriaceae bacterium
TTCTAATCCAGCCCCGCTAATAACAAAGAAAAAAGTAAAAAGAGGAGCAGTCCAGTTATCGGCTCTTTGCATTAAATCGGTTGCTAGAGGACTTAAGTTGCAGAAAATAGTTCCAAGCATCATACAAACTAAGAGAGAACTAAATGATATAGTTATCGAACCGAGGTTATAAGTTAGGGAGGATAAAGCTACTGTTAATACTACAAAACCTATTGTTAAGGCTAACCGGTTAGTATTTGATAAAAAGAATCTTTCAAGATATGTAAGAAAAGCTCCAAGAATTGATCCAAGGATTAATGAAAATAGAATCTCTACTAAAGGATTAATAAAAACTGAAATAAAATCAAAGGCATTACTGTTAATTGCTTTAGCGATTCCAAAACTAATAGCAAAAACTATTAATCCTACAGCATCATCTAGAGCTACAATAGGTAAAAGTAAATTAGTTAATTCACCTTTAGCTTTATATTGTCTAACAACCATTAAAGTAGCAGCGGGTGCAGTAGCTGTTGCAATAGCTCCTAAAGTTATTGCTACTGGAATAGATATTTTATCAGGATAGATAAAATGAGCTATTAAAAGTGCTATATCCGTAAAAATAGCAGCAACTAGAGCTTGAACTATCCCAATTACAGTAGCAGCTTTACCAGTCCGTTTTAAATCTTCTAAACGAAATTCGCTCCCAATAGCAAAAGCAATAAAACCTAAGGCCGTATTAGATAAAGGTTCAAAACTAGAAACTTCAGCATTTGTATTAAAACCAACACCAGGAATTCCTAAAGCTCCCAATAAATAAGGTCCAAGTAAAACGCCTGTTATTAGATAAGCCGTAACATCAGGAAGATGAAGTGGTTTCATTATTCGAGTCATTAGTAATCCAGCAATTATAGCAAAACCTAGAGCTAAAAGTTGATTCATAGTTTCCTTTTGTCCTTTTATTAAATCGATTAAACGAAAAGAGGTAATACCTTAAATTTGTATTACCTCAAATATTCTAATAATTATATCACTTGTATTTTAATTCTATTCAAATTTAGCTTTATCAAAATTATAGGATGGATCTAGGGTTAGAAATGTATAACCATTGGCCTTTAACTGAGTAATTAATGGTTCTAGAGCTTCTCGAGTAGTAGTCTTGTCTGGTTTTTCTCCATGACATAAGATAATAGAAACAGGATTTTGGGCAACTTCAGTTTCTATTTTAGAAATAACCTCAGGAGTTGATAAAATAACATCAGCTCCATCACCAGCAGAGGCTGTCCAGTCAAAATAGTTATATCCTAATGAAGTTAGTGCATTAATATTAGTAGAATCAGTTATATTGGATCCACCAGGGAATCTAAATATTTTAACTGGCTCGACACCTGTTATACTTCTTATATTATTTTCCTGTTGAATTACATCATCAATAAAAGCTTGAGTATTATTATATAAACTGTAATCATGACTATAAGAATGATTAGCTAAAACATGACCTTCATTAACAATTCGTCTATAAATTTCTTCGTTTTCAGGTCCAGTTCTTCCGTTAGTAAAGAAAGTAGCTTGAACATCATTTCTTTTAAGAATATCTAAAACTTCATTGGAACAAAGATCAGGACCATCATCAAAAGTTAAAAAAACAATTTTAGTATTTTCATCAATATTACCGGATAAAATTTGGTTTTTAGCGGTTTCAATCTGTAATTGTTTTTGGGCTTCAATTTGTTGTTGCAGATCCAGTTGGGCTTTCTGTTCCTTTTGAATCTGTTCTTTTTCTTGAGCCTGTTTTATATTTTCCTGATTTTTATTATAAAAAGTAAAACCTAAGATAAATATTACTGTTAAAAAAATAATTAATAATAGAATCCACTTTCCTTTTTTTAATAGCATTGTTTCCCCAAGTTATTTCTTTCTTTTTTTCTTTTTTCTTCTGTTCTTTAAATTCTTCTTATTTTTCTTTTTATAAATTCGTTTCTTTTTAGTGAAAGAACTTTTATGACCATACTCTATCTCATTATTTAATTCCAATAATTTTAACATCTCTTGAGTTTTAATAAGGTCTTCGTTTTCAGGGTCTTCCTTTAATAAATTTTCAGTCATTTTAGTAACTCTAGTATAAATTTTTCTTGGAATTAAAGAATAAGTATAAGTCATTAATTTATTAGATGCTAACTCAAATAAGCGAGTTTTTAAATTATGGTCACAATTATCAAATTGGTCGAAAATACCTATTTTATCAAGATTATTATAAATTCTATTAACAAAATTGTTATACTCTTTTTCCGTTAAAATTTGAGCTTCACTTAATAGAAACAGAATTTCACAAGATACATAAATACATTCTTCAAAAGTAACAAACTGTAAATATTCTGTTTTAATTAATTTTAGAAATTCATTAAAATACTTTTCAATCTCTATAATTTTCTTTTCCTGGATAGCAATTTTTATCAAAAAAAGTAAAGTATAAACATTATTTTCATAAAATTCATAATTAATATCAAATTGACTAATTAAATCTAAATTTTGTTGTAAGTGCTTTAACGCTTTATCATAATTTTCAATTTCAAAATAATTATCAGCTAAAAAAAGATTTGCGCTGATAAGATTATTTGCTTGTATTGTTTCATATTGATTTAGACTTCTTTTACTTAAATAGTTAATTCCTTTAATAAGTGAATTAATTGATTGTTCAATATTTTCTTTGCGTTTAAAAATAACTCCTTGTAAAATATAATTTCTAGCTAGCTCATTCTCTATTAAGATATGAGTGTTCTTTTCTTGATATTTATTAAGAAATTTAATAGCTAAATCGGATAATTCATAAGCTAAATCTAATTGATTGTGATCAAAATAATAATCTGCTTCATTCGAAAAAGTTAAATTATCCAAAAAGAGTTCCACAGTACAAATTGGATTATCAATAAGATCTTTTAAAATTAAATTAGTTAGTTCAATTGTTTGATTAAAAATAGCATCATTATCAAGACTATTTCTAATATAGGCTAGAGAATTAATACAATCTTGAATAATAGAAATTTTCTGATTATTAAACTGATTATCAGATAATAAAATCTTTATTAATTGCTTAAGCTTTTTGAAAAATTCTAAACTTAGTTCAATTTGATCTCTATCAATTAAAGTTTGAATAATAAAAAATAGTAAATGAATACCTATATCTAAATAAAATATATCTTGAGTTTTGTCGTATTCATATTCAATAATTTTAAAAAGCTTATTTTTTAAAAACGATTTATCTTCTTTATTATCTTCTAATATTAGATTACTATATCTAATAACTGTCACATAAAATTTTAATTTTTTATTTTGACTGGGAATACTACGTTCCTTTAATTCCTGATAAACTTCATTACAATAATCTAAAGATTTTTTATAATTACCTTGAACATTTTCAAAAAAAGCTGTTTTTATTTTAGTAGTAATTGTTTCTAAATGTTCAATTTCTTCATTAGCAACTTCAGAATCTAGTTTAAAAAAATCTAATAGTTTTTCGATTTCGGAATATAGCTTATTCATATTAATTTCTATTCTTCTACTTCAAATTCAGTAATATTTATATCAAAAAAAGTATTCATTAAATAACGAAATGCGTAGTTTTTCTTATTTGAATTATAAACTTTAACTACATCATCAATTGTTTTTCTAGCCATAGCAATATCATTAGTAACTATATTATTAATTCCTTCTTCTGTTAAGGTTTTAATCTCATCTTCATTATCTACTGTCCATGCAAAAATCTGTTTTGAATTATCATGAATCGTATCAATTAAACTTCCTGTAATAAAACTCTGTTCAATACTAAAAAAATCTATTGGAAGGTATTGAATCTCTCCAAAAGCAATTGAAGTATTATAACAGGTATTAATCTTAGAATCTAATTCTTCAACTTTAAATAATGTTTCTAAATCAACAGAAGCAAAAAATCCATCTTCATAAAGATTATTATCCTGAAAAATCTTAACAGCCGTTTCAACCATATCATGATCATCAGCGGTTGGTTTTAATTCTATATTCATTTTAATTCTACCCTTACAAATTTGAATAGCATCTTCAAATGTGATTATTCTTTCAGAAGCAAATTCTGGAGAAAAATGAGTACCTATATCTACATCTTTTAATTCTTCTAAAGTTGACTGGGAAATTATTTTATTAATTCCAAATCGTTTTGATAAATCATTATCGTGGGATACTACTAAAACTCCATCTTTAGTTTGAGTTAAATCAAATTCAACATAATCAGCTCCTAATTCAATAGCCTTTTCTATAGAAGATCTAGAATTTTCTGGAGCAAGGGAAGAAGCACCACGATGAGCAGTTATAGCCGGACCTTTAATTGTATTAATATAACTTCTATAATTAACTAGAATATAAGCAGCTCCAGCATGAGCTACTATAGCAATAATAAATATTAATGAAGTTAGAGTAACTAAAGTTCGTTTGAAAAAAGGAATTCGGATATTATTAACTATTAAAGAGTTTGACTCTGATGATACTTCAACATTATAAATGTAATAGGCACTAACAAATGTTGTAGTCATGGAAACTGTGAATAAAGTATTTAAAGTGATAAGTAGTAATTGAGTTACTGATAGAAATCCTATAACACCACTCATTAATACTGAAATATGGTTAGCTTCCAAAGCTTGATAAACAACAAATCCTCCGATCATTATAATTACTATCATTAGAATTCCTATCGAGATAATTCGTAATAGGACAACAAAGATAGCCCAATAAAACTGCATTCTTCTAAAACGAAATAATTTACTTTTCATTAACTTCAAACTTTCAATTACTGATTGATTAAATGAGAGATTCCCTAAAACAAAAAAATCAAAACTAAAAAAAGTAAAGTAAACAAAAAGAACTAAAATTATTAATATAGCAGCATAAAGAAATAACATCCAAGGAACTTCTAAGATATATTCTTCAATGAAATGAGGAACAGAAATTGAAGAAATAAAAGTATCTCCTACTCCAGTCGATGTTAATGGCATTAGAATTAAAACATATATAATTGCTAACCAGTTTTTAGGAAAAATAATTTCAAATGATTTCTTAGCACTTTGAACTATTAATCCAAAAAAACTAACCTTTCTTTTGTAATAACTTTCGTTAACCAGATAAACAATTCCTACAATTTCAAATAAACAGAAAAAGGCTAGTATAAGAACTGAAAGAATTACTGTAATATCAAAAATTGGGTTTAATAGAGCAGTTAAAATATTATCATATCCAATATATTCTATTCCTGTAATAGAAAGTACAAAAGAGAGAATGACACTTACTAAAGGCTTGATTATATTTTCAGTCAAAAATACATAAATAAATAAAAATGGAACTAAAACCCAGATATTATAGAGTAAAAGATTTACGCTGAATTTTAATAACCTTATAAATTCATACGCCATCTCTTTTTCTTTTTGAATTCTATTTTTAATAATTTTTTTCATAATTAATTATTTTAAGTTTCTTTAGTAATAGTTTACCAAGTTAACTGATTTATTTAAATTATTTAAAGAAATTAATAGTAAAAAAGCCACCCGGTTTATAGGATGGCAATTAGATTTAATTAAATTTTATTGTTCAATTTCCATAAATTCATCAAGACCTGTAGTATTTAGAATATCTAGAATAAAATCATGAGCATTAATTACTTTAACTTTTCTTTTATCTGGTCCTGGAGTCTTTAAAACTTTAATCATTACTCGAAGCCCTGAAGAAGCAATGTAATCTAAATTTTCAAAATCAAAAGTAACAGTTTCTATATTATCATCAAGAACACTAAGTTGTTCATCTAAAATAGGGGCATTATTAGTATCTAAACTTCCTTCAACTCTTACAATAAGCTCATTCCCATTTTTGGTTAATTCGGATTTCACTATAAAACTCCTTATATAATTTTAATTGAATAATTTCCTCATTATTTTATTTCAAAACAATTACCGTTATTGTTCTAATAATTAAACTACATAAATAGATGATTTTTTTCAAGTGATGAATGTTAATTTTATTTAGTTTAATTAAATGTATAGATAAATTATATCAGCTTTAATTACTACAAAAGTGAATTAAATTTTGTTACTTAAGTATAAATTTAGAAAAAAAATTCTAAAATAAACAAATATTGAT
>CANQNI010000099.1 GCA_947625175.1 uncultured Eubacteriaceae bacterium
GACATCCGGCAAAAAGAAAACTTAATCCCTGATCTATTGTGAGTGGAAGAGGAGAACCACCTAAAACTCCAATTTGAACCATGATTAGAACAGCCGTTAAAAAGCCATAAATACCTTGGGTTCCCGGTAAAGCCTGTAAAATCAGTAAACGTCCAAATAATTCAGGTTTTTCTGCAGTTACTCCAGCTGCAGCTTGTCCCCCTAATCTAACTCCACTAGCTGATCCAATTCCAGCAAAAGTTGCAGCTATGGCAGCCCCAGCTAATGCAAACACAGAACCTAATGTCATAAAATCCTCCAAATTTTTATTGTAAATCGCCTTTTACAGCATTACTACCTTGAGATAAATCAGCACCAATAACATCAATGTATCTTTGATCAATTTCTATCGGTTTAAAAGGAATTCCTCCACCGTCATAAAATTTATTAAAAAATTCGATGTATTGGAGACGACTATCATGAACATAAGCAGATAACATACTCAAAACAATATTAAATACGTGACCTACTAAAAATACTAATGCGGCAAATATATAGCCAAAGAAGTTAGTGGCTAACATACCAGCTAACATATTCATTACCATACCAACAACACTAGTAGCTAAACCTAAAGCTAAGATTCGGGAATATGAAAGTACATCACTAAGATAGCTTGTAATGTCATAGAGACCTAATAAACCTCCCAAAATCTTTCCAAAGAAACTAGGTTTATCTCTACCAGCAGTAAATAATATTGTTAAAGCACCTATTACAATCATAACAATTGCTATAGTTCTTAAACTAGCAATAAAATAAAATCCAATACCTGTTATTAAAACCATCCAGCTTAATTGGTCATATATTCCATCAATAAAATGACCTTCTTTATAATCAAGAACCATTTTTAAAATCATGCCACTAAATAATTGTAAAACTCCAATAATTAGGGAAAAGATGAGCATATAAATTGGTGCTTCAAGTGGATTAAAAAGTATTGGATGAAAGGTTTCCCCAAAATAGGAACCAAATAAAATTCCCCAAAAAATTGTTGTATAACTGCTATAGTAAAGAACATTTACTAGTTTTCCGAATTCTCCTTGAGGCTTTTTTAATTTCCGGAATATAAATAAGGCTATTGTCATTACAGCTCCATAACCAGCATCTCCCATCATCATTCCATAAATAATCCAATACCATGGTCCAGCAACTGGTGCAGGATCTAAGGAATTAAATTTAGGAAGGGAAAAACTATCCGTTATAGTTTCAAATTGAGCGAGAAAATAATTGTTCTTGGTTACGGTTGGCGGAATTTCATCCTTTTCTGGATCAGTAATTTCCAGATCATAAATATCAGTAACTGAATTAATATCCTGTTTGAGTTCTTCAATCCGATCGCTTCTAGCCCAACCCTGATAAGTAGCGGTTTGGATGGT
Organism: uncultured Eubacteriaceae bacterium; assembly: GCA_947625175.1. Classification (GTDB taxonomy): domain Bacteria; phylum Bacillota; class Clostridia; order Eubacteriales; family Eubacteriaceae; genus CANRHG01. The sequence goes on from CANQNI010000099.1 coordinate 1,413, forward strand.
ACTAATATATGGAGCTTGCAGTCTTCTTTTTTTTGATTCCTCTTGTTGAATAAATAATTCCAGATCTTCTCGAGAAGTTCCGTATTTACTTAACTCTTCTTTACATTCTTTAATTCCAACTCGTTCTTGTTCTATTTTTTTATTATTATTTCTAATAATTACAAGTGGATCTTCTTGAGTTTGAGGAACAGTAGTTTCAGTAAATCCTAAATCTTTAATATAATTAAGATATTCTTCGTAACCTTTTTTATATAAATAAACTACACAAGCTATTCCTTCTGGAACAGTTTCCAGAATCTGAATATCTTGACCATTCACTCTAAGATAATTAATGATTTCTTCTTGAGTTTCTGGTTGAAGAAAACCAGGTTGAATAAAAACGGATTTTGAACTTTTTAAATCTTTTAAAGGTGCCCCTATTCCTATCCAGGGTCTTAATTGGGAATTTTCTGCTTCTAAAGAAGCTATAGTTGAATTATGCCCTTGTAATTTTGAATCAATAGATTCAATTTGATTTAATAAATCCTCCCCTTTATTAGTTTTTTGAGAGAATTCTGAATAAGTTACTGATGGTTTATTTTCAAAAAAACCCGGCTTTTTTGAATAATTATTAAGAAGACGAAGCATAGACTCACTATTTTGAATTTCAGCAGAGGTTTTTTCTACTCCCTGTTCTGTGATAGCTCCTTCCTCATCAATAAACATTATATGAGCACCTTTTTGTAAGCTTTCTAACATATCACTTTGATCTTCTTTCAAAATAGTCAAAGTGATTTTTTTCATAGGTACTATCATTGATTTAAGACTTGTTGAACAATATAACTTGAAGCCAGTTTTAAATTTTTCTTGGCTTTATCAGCAATTTGGGAATTTTCACTTTTTTTATCAGTTAAATATTTATCATATTTACTATCGATTTGTTCTTGAAGATGACTTAATTGTTTTGAATAGTCTTCTTTTACTTGAGCTATTTGTTTATCGGATTCATTTTGCGCTTTACGCTGGGCCTGTAGAACAATATCACGAGCTTTATTTTTAGCTTCTTCAATTATTTTATCGGCTTGTTCTTCTGCATTATTAATAGAATCTAAAATTGACATAACCAATTCCTTTATTAGATTAATTAAATTAATCCTAAATCAAACTTCCAACCTAAAACATGATCTAATGCCGATTGGAATCTTTCTTGAGAAATTCCTCCATTCTCTAATTCCATTTTAATTCTGGGAATTATAGTAGGATAATTAGAACAGATAATCATATCAGTTCCAGCATTTAGAGTTGCAACAGCTGCTGTATCTTTGTCAACAAAATTTGACAATCCTTGCATATCTAAGTCATCGCAAAGAATAACTCCATTAAAATGAAAATTATTTCTTAAAATGGAATGTATAACCGGTGATAAAGAAGCAGGCTGAGTTGGATCTAAACAACCGCTTACATTATGAGAAATTAAAACACTACCAGCTCCTGCACTTATTCCAGCCTGAAACGGTTTAAAATAATAATTTTGAACAATCTCTAAAGGGGTTCCATCCATTATTATTTCTGAATGACTGTCCCCATTTTCTCCATAACCAGGAAAATGTTTTAGACAAGAACCTTCCTGAACAGAATTAAAGTCTTGGACAGTTTCAACTACAAACTGTGACGTTATTTCAGAAGCTTCTTGTAGACTCATATTGGAAGGTAATTCTAGTGTTCTGGAATAAATAAAACTTGCTGGATTAAGAGAAACATCAGCAACAGGACCTAAATTAACATTTATTCCTAATGTCTTAAGTAAATTGGCTTTGTCTAATTCTTCATTTTTTAAAAGTTCTAAGCCACCTTGCTTATATAAAGTTCCAGGTGATTCAAAAGGTTGAGGTAAAACAGGTGAAACCCGGGAAACTTTACCACCTTCCTCATCACTGGCTATAATCATTGGAATTAATGCATTTTCCTGCCATGATGCTATTTTTTGAGTTAAGCTAATACTATTTTCACCTTTAATATCTTTTCCAAATATTAAATAACCACCTAAATTATAATCAATAAGATCATTAATTATTTGAGAATTTTCTGGTACTCTAGCTAGTATTAGTTGACCAATTTGCTGATCAATTGTAAGGGAATTTTTTACTTCATCTATTCTTTGTTTTTTTACTGAGACTGTTGAGTTTGTATCAAACTGATTTAAAGCTGATTCACCTTTTGGTTCAACTGGTTGCTCTAAAGTGTTCTGATTAACTTCGGACGAATTATTTTGGTTAGAAGTCATAAAATAAATACTACCTAAAGCTAAACAAGTTGCTATAATTAAAAACCAAATAAAGTAATGTAATTTAATCGAATTCAAAACAAAACCAACTATATCTTTATCGATAATATTTTATCAAATAATCAAAATTTCCGTATGTTTTAAACCAACAATCAATCTAGGATTAATTATTAGTTTATTTACTATAATATCTTAATCTTTTACCCGTTTAATTATTAAACAAACAAAAAATTTAAATTAACCGAATTCGAAAAATATTTTTAAGAAGAATTGTTTTATGATTTAAAACTAGCTTATCATCTTTAAATATAAAATCTTTTATTTCTTCCCGAATAATTCGAATTGAAGTATTATCATCATAAATTACTTCAATATAGTGCGTATCGTTATTTATATTTTCTTTGAGAAGTTTAATAATCTCCTTATTTTTTCTCTTTTTTAAATTCAGGGTAAATTTATTTTCATGTTCTTTTTCTTTTACTTCTAAAGCTTCTTCAAAACCAGTTAGAGCAGCATATGGAATAAACTGTTTTGCTCTAATTTCAAGAGGCATTTTAATTCTCTGAGCCACTACGATGGCCTCCTATCTGATTGTGACGCTCTTGAGAGGTTGCTCCGTTTAATAAATCTAATCCTTTTAAAACTGAATTTTTACCATACTTATTTTGAATTTCTAAAATAGTTTTATGAAGTTGAGCATCTTTAGACGAATCAATTGGTTCTAAAAAGTTAAGTTGTTGATTATATGGAGATAAATTATTTAAAGAAATACTAACTTTTCTTATCTTAAATTCCGGATTAATTAAAGAATAATATTTGTTAATAACTCTATCTATAACATCTTGGAAATCATTGGTTTTTTCAGGAAAAGAAATTGAAAAGTGTTCATGACTTCGATCAGTATAACGTAAAGTTAGAGAAATATTAGAGGTTGCCAGGTTTTCATTAAAAAGTTTTAGAAATAAATCATAAAGCATTTCTCGAATAATAATTTCAGCTTCATTAATATTATAATCACGCATTAAAACCTGACCATTACTATATGATATCGTTCTGGGTTTAAATTGTTTGATTTCCTGGATAGAAACTGGTTCTATTCCATTAGCATGATCAATCAATAGTTCAGCATCAATCCCAAAAAGTTGGTATAAAATTTCAGGATCAGTTTTAGTTATTTCTTCTAATGTAAAAATTCCAATTTCATTTAGTTTATTTTGGATTCCTTTTCCTATCCGCCAAAAGTCAGTAAGTGGTTGATGATCCCATAATTTTTCTTTAAAAGTTTTTTGATTCAATACACCAATAAAATTTTTAGCATGTTTAGCCGTAATATCTAAGGCAACTTTAGCTAAAAATAAATTTGAACCAATTCCACAAGTAGCATTTATCCCATATATTCTTTTAATCTGATCGATTAAGAATTGAGCTAATTCTTTTGGTGTTTTTTGATAGAGTTTTAAATAGGAAGTAACATCTATAAAAACTTCGTCAATTGAATAAACATGAATATCATTTTTATCAAAATAATCTAAATACAAACTATAAATATTAGCAGAATAATCAATATATTTTTTCATTTGTGGTGGAGCCATAATATAGTCAATATTTGTAGGAATTTCAAAAACTCTACATCTATTTTTAACTCCTAATTCTTTTAAAGAAGGAGATACTGCTAAACAAATAGTTTTTTCAGATCTTTCAGGATCAGCAACTACTAAATTAGTTGTCATAGGATCAAGATTTCTTTCCACACATTCTACTGAAGCATAAAAAGATTTTAGATCAATACAGAAATAAACTTTATTTTCCATTCAATTCCTTTATATATAATGGAAGAACACCCTCAAAATCGAGTCCATCACGTCTAGGTTGACTTCGCTGAGCAGTTCTTTTAGCTGCATAATAAACTAAAACACCTGCTAGATTAGCAGAATCATATAATGAAAATTGATTAAGATAGGCACCAATTAAAAAACTTGCAAACACGTCACCTGTTCCATGAAATTTTCCTAATAATTTAGGATTTTCTATTAAATGAAAATGATTACTATTTACTGCTATTCCAATCTTCCCATTCTCTAACTCTATTCCAGTAATAACAACTGAAGCCTGACAAAGTTCTTGTAATTCTCGGGCCACTGATTTTATTTCTTCAGATGAATAAGGTCCTGGTTTATACTCTTTTCCCAATAAAAAGTAACTCTCCGTCATGTTGGGAAAGATTATATTAGCATTTTTAATAAGTTCCTTATTTTTATCAACGAGATTTTGATTATAAGCATTATAAAGATTTCCATTATCTCCCATAACTGGATCAATGAAAACGATTAAATTAGGGTTTAGTTTTCTTTGCTTTTGGATAAAGTCCATTAGAATATCAACCTGTTCAGGAGAAGATAAGTAGCCAGAATAAATTGAATTAAAGATTAAATTAAAACT
>CANQNI010000100.1 GCA_947625175.1 uncultured Eubacteriaceae bacterium
CATACCATATTGGATAACCTAAGAAAACATAGGAAAATTTACTCATATCTTCTACTGTATCCTGTATTTCAGGCCTAGCTGAATCATCTTGTGATTCAGTCATACTTCTAGAATTTTCAGTATTATAATCAACATCATCCTCAGAATAAGGTTGAGTAGGTATTATTTGAAATAGGTTTCCATTTAAATCAGCAGAAATATATTCAGCTACTACTTGCGTATTTCCAGTTTGAGAAAAATAGGCAATTAATACATCACTGCCTTCAGTATTCGTTGATTCATTTGGATTATCACCAGTTTCAGTTTCATTAGAAGAAGTTGATGAATTATTTGAATTACTACAACCAATTAAAGTAAAACAAAATAATACTGATAATAAAATAACAAAATATTTTTTCATAACTTTCCTTTCAAGTATATTTTAATATATCTTGAAAATAATGATAAATAATTTGAATTTAGAAGTTTTTTAAAAAAAGGAATTTAATAAGATTTTGAAGAATTAAATAAGAAATATTAAAAATGGAAGTAATTAATAAATTAAATTACTTCCATTGAAAATCGATTTATTCTATTTTGACCCTTTATACGTACTAGCACTTTTAATTTTTTTTAGCAAATCTTTAAAAAACTGTTTTGGGTCGTCATAGACTTTTTTTAATTCATCCACGTAGCCAATGCCAGCAACATAATGTGTTCTCCATTTTCCATCACTATCTTTTCTTTTCTCAATTATAGAAAGGTATAATTTTCCACCATTTCTCGTTTCGCTAATGTACATTGGCCTCTCCTTTCCATAAACAAATTCCTTTTATTTGTTTCTATTCTTAGAAATATTTTAAATTTTATTTGCTTATGTTTCAAGTTAAGTTTACCGATTTCTATAAACTTCTACTAAAATATGAGAAAAAAAAAGAAGTAATCTATAATATTTCTCATAAATTACTCCTCTTTGGGTTTAAAGCTTTTTTAAGAAAAGGTGCAGTTGGTGAATTTTCGCATATTGCAATTTCTTCTGGTGTTCCTTCATCAATTATAAAACCACCTTCGTTTCCGCCCTCTGGACCTAATTCTATTAACCAGTCTGCTGTTTTAATTAAATCGATATTATGTTCTATAACTACAACTGTACTTCCCTGATCGACTAAACGCTGTAAGACATTTATTAAATTTTTTACATCATCCATGTGAAGACCAGTGGTTGGTTCATCCAGAATATATACTGTTTTTCCTGTGTTTACTTTTCTTAATTCTGAAGCTAACTTTACTCTTTGTGCTTCTCCTCCTGAAAGCTGTGTAGAAGGTTGTCCTAATCTGATATAACCTAAACCTACATCTAGTAAAGTTTTAAGAATTTTTCTAATTCTCGGTTGATTTTTAAAGAATTCATAAGCTTCTTCAACTGTCATATCAAGAACTTCAGCTATATTTTTACCCTTAAATTTTACTTCTAATGTTTCGTGATTATATCTAGTTCCATTACAAACTTCACAAGGGACTTCAACATCTGGTAAAAAGTTCATTTCGATAACTTTTATGCCATCTCCTTTACAAGCTTCACATCTTCCACCTTTCATATTAAAAGAAAATCGACTCTTAGTGTATCCACGAGCTTTAGCTTCTGGAGTTTGGGCGAATAATTCTCTTATTAAATCGAAAAGTTTTGAATAAGTAGCCGGATTACTTCTAGGAGTTCTTCCAATAGGACTTTGGTCAATATAAATAACTTTATCAACATTTTCTAGACCAGTTATTTCATCATGTTCTCCTGGAACTAACTTTGAATAATTGAGTTTTTGAGCTAAACCTTTATATAAAATTTCATTAACTAAAGACGATTTTCCACTTCCAGAAACACCAATTACTGTGATAAATTTACCTAATGGAAATTCAACATCTATATTTTTAAGATTATTGACTTTAGCTCCTTTTATTTTAATACTTTGACCATTTCCTTTTCTTCTTTTCTCTGGAACTTCAATTGTTTTTACTCTAGAAAGATACTGGCCTGTTAAAGATCTGGGTTCGTTTTTTATATCATCTAAAGTACCAGCAGCTACAATTTCTCCCCCATGCTCCCCTGCTCTTGGACCAACATCAACCAGATAATCTGCTGCTTCAAGAGTTTCTTCATCATGTTCAACAACAATTAAAGTATTTCCAAGATTGGTTAAATCTTTTAAAGTTTTTAATAATTTTTCATTGTCTCTCTGATGAAGTCCTATTGAAGGCTCATCCAGAACATATAGAACCCCCATTAATTTTGAACTTAATTGACTAGATAATTTTATTCTTTGAGATTCTCCTCCTGATAAAGTAGAAGCTGAACGAGCTAAGGTTAAATAACCTAGACCAACATCTTTCAAGAATTGTAGTCTATTTAAAATCTCGTCGATTAACATTTCAGTTATCTTTTTTTCTGTTTGATTTAATTTAATATTCTTAAAGAATTTTTCTAAATCCAAAATAGATAACTCTGTTAATTCTATAATATTTTTATTATTAACCGTAACAGCTAAGGCATTTTCATTTAAACGATTTCCATGGCAAACTGGGCATTCAGAAATTTGAGTGAACTTCTCAATTTTTTCTCTTGTTCTTGGAGAATCAGATGAATTATGATACCTATTCATTCTGGGGATTATTCCTTCCCATGTTTTAATAGATGGTAATGAATAATTAGTTCCATAAAGAATATCACTTATCATTTGTTCAGGAGCTTCAAGTAATGGTTTAGTTGCTGGAAAATTATAATGATCAGCTATTTCAAATATAGCGTCTTCAAATGTTCCATAATCAAACCGGTGAGTAGCAAATTTAAAAGCTCCTTCTAAAATTGATTTTGATTTATCGGGTAGCACTAAATCTTTATCTACCTGATTGAGATAACCTAATCCATTACATTCAGTGCACATTCCATACGGATTATTAAATGAAAAAGAACGGGGTTCAAGAACTGGAAAACTAATATTGCAATCAGGACAAGCTAAATTTTCACTAAAGAGTAGAGTTTCTCCATCAATAATATTACATTCTACTAATCCATCAGATAGTTCTAAAGATGTTTCAACAGAATCAGTTAATCTTTTACGAAGATTTTCTTTCATTTTTAATCTGTCAACAACAACAGAGATAGTATGTTTATAGGTCTTTTTTAAATCGATTTTTTCAGATAGACTATACATTTCTCCATCAATTAGTACTCGAGCAAAACCTTCTTTTTTTAATCGATTTAATAGCTGTTTGAATTCTCCTTTTTCTCCCCTAACAATAGGAGCCTGTATTTGAAATTTGGTTCCCATAGGAAGTTCTAAAATTTGATTAACTATCTGATCAACACTTTGACTAGTGATTTCCTTTCCACATTTTGGACAATGAGGTGTTCCTATTCTTGCATAAAGTAATCGGAAATAGTCATATATTTCGGTTACTGTTCCGACCGTTGATCTTGGATTTCTATTCGTTGTCTTTTGTTCAATTGAAATTGCTGGACTAAGTCCTTCAATTGATTCAACATTTGGCTTTTGAGCATTTCCTAAAAATTGTCTTGTATAACTTGAGAGAGAGTCCATATATCGTCTTTGACCTTCAGCGTAAATGGTATCAAAAGCTAAAGTAGTCTTTCCGCTACCAGAAACCCCAGAAAAAACAATAAGATTATCTCTAGGAATAGTAAGATCTATATTTTTTAGGTTATGTTCTTTTGCTCCATGAATATCAATATATTTCATAAATTTTTTCTATTTTTCAATTTCGGACCTCTGTTTTTACCATAAGTTCCTTTTTTAGTTGATTTATAAGTCTTTTCTTCGTATTCATCTTGTAGAACAATAGGTTGTCCTGTTTCTTCAGATTCTTTCATTGCTTTTTTAATTAGTGCAATACGATCTCTAATACGGGCAGCTTCTTCAAATTCCATTTGTTCTGCTTTAAGGTACATTTTTTCTGTTAGAACAATGATTTCTTCCTCAGGATTCTTAATAATAGTTTCTTCAGATTCACCTTTTTTATGCGTTATTTCAATGATATCAGCGATACTTCGTTTTACTGATTGTGGAGTAATTCCATGAGCCTCATTATAGTCCTGTTGAATCTTTCGACGTCTATTGGTTTCATCTATTGCATATTTCATAGAATTTGTAATAGTATCAGCATACATAATAACTTTCCCATCAACATTTCGGGCTGCTCTTCCTATAGTTTGAACTAAAGAAGTTTCAGATCGTAAGAATCCTTCTTTATCAGCATCTAAAATCGCAACTAATCCAACTTCAGGTAAATCAAGACCTTCTCTTAATAAATTAATACCTACTAATACATCAAATAAACCTAAACGTAAATCTCTTAGGATCTTGAGTCTTTCAATTGTATCCACATCTGAATGTAAATAATTAACCTTAAGGCCGCTTTCCTTTAAGAAACCGGTTAAATCTTCAGCCATTTTCTTTGTAAGTGTAGTTACGAGAACTCTATTTCCTTTAGCAATAGTCTCTCTTATTTCACTTTCAAGATCATCTATTTGACCTTTAACAGGTCTAACCACAACTTCTGGATCTATTAGTCCTGTTGGACGAATTATCTGTTCAACTACCTGATCGGAATGTTCTTTTTCAAAAGGTCCCGGAGTTGCTGAAGTAAAAATACATTGGTTTATTTTTCCTTCAAATTCATTAAAAGTAAGTGGTCTATTGTCATAGGCCGAAGGAAGACGAAAACCATAATCAACCAGATTCTTTTTTCTAGAATGATCTCCCCCACTCATTCCACCGATTTGAGGAATGGAAACATGGGACTCATCTGCAATGAGTAAAAAATCATCTGGAAAATAATCAATTAAAGTATAAGGTGGCGATCCAGGCTTAGTATCATTGATATATCGAGTATAATTTTCAATTCCATTACAATAACCCATCTCTCTTAACATTTCTATATCATAATCTGTTCGTTGGGTTATTCGTTGAGCTTCAACATATTGTTGATTTTGCTCAAACTCTTTGCTTCTTTCTTCCTTTTCTATTTCAATTCCTTTAATTGCATTATCAAGTTTATCTTGGGTTGTTGTATAATGACTAGCAGGAAAAATACTTATATGGTCTAATTCACCAAGTACTTCTCCTGTAATAGTATTAATTTCAGTGATTGAATCTATTTCATCTCCAAAGAAGTCTATTCTAACTGCTTTATCAGAACTAGCAGCTGGATAGATTTCTAAAACGTCACCTTTAACTCTAAAATTGTTTCTTTCAAAATTAATATCGTTTCGAACATATTGGATCTCAATTAATTTATCAATAATTTCGTCTCTATCTTTTTCCATTCCTGGACGTAAACTGAGAACCAGATTTTCATAATCAATTGGAGATCCTAATCCATATATACAAGAAACACTGGCTATTACTATGACGTCTTTTCTTTCAAATAAAGAAGCTGTAGCACTATGTCGTAATTTATCAATTTCATCATTAATTGCTGCATCTTTTTCGATGAATAAATCCGAACTAGGAACATAAGCTTCAGGTTGATAGTAATCATAATAAGAAACAAAATACTCTACAGCATTATTTGGAAAGAACTTTTTAAACTCATCGTACAATTGGCCTGCTAAAGTTTTATTATGGGCAATAATTAAAGTTGGTTTTTGGACCTTCTCAATTAATTTGGCCATTGTATAAGTTTTACCTGATCCGGTAACTCCTAATAAAGTTTGATATCTGTAGCCCTTTTGAATTCCTTCAGCTAATTCATTTATAGCCTTTTGCTGATCTCCTTTCGGTTCGTATTCAGAAATTACTTCAAAAGGTTTTTGTTTTTTCTTTAATTCATTCATAAGCGTAACTTTAAATTATAATTACTGAACTTGAGTTTGTAAATATTCAAGAGCAGTATTGAGCTGATTGTCAATATAAGTATTTTGTTCTGGGTCAATAGTATTTTCAACTATAATATTAGGTGTTATACCAATTTTATTAACGGGTGTATCATCTTTTAAAAAATATTCCTGAACAGTCAATTTCAATCCTGTTCCATCTTTTAATTTAGCTAATGACTGTATAACACCTTTACCAAAAGTTTTTTGCCCTATAATTGGAACT
>CANQNI010000101.1 GCA_947625175.1 uncultured Eubacteriaceae bacterium
GCTTATACCTTTTCATTCTTTGGTCAAATTATCGGTAAAACACTCCAAACAGGGATACTAGGTTTTCTTCTGGGAGCAATTTATTTAAAGAATCATAATCTTTGGAGTATTGCCCTACTCCATGGTTTTAATGATTTTTCCATGTTCCTACCTGGATATCTTTACAATACAATTCAATTAGGAAATTATGTTGATCCTACTACTTTTGTTTATGTATATGTTTATTTCGGCCTCTCAATTATCTCAATTCCTATGGTTGTTATTGGATACCGAATTATTAAGAATCTTTCTGTTCCACAACCCGGATTCTTTAAAGTTTGCTGGTTCCCACTTGATGTGAAGAAATAATTTAATATATTTAATATTAAAACGAAAACTAAAAAATTGGAATCAAATTACCTGAAAAACAGGTAAATAATAGAATATGAATTTTCAAAATTCTTTAAAAGAAACTCGTTCTAAAGATTATATCTTAAGAGGAATATACAAAAATTATTTAATTGTAACGATTATTTCAACAGTTACTAATGGCATTGGTAATAACATAGATGCTATTATTACCGGAAATTACTTTGGAGCCAAAGCTTTAGCTGCTTTAGGTTCCTGTTCTCCTTTATTTCAGATTTTATATGGAATTGGAAGTATCTTTGGTTTTGGCGCCATCACTTTAAGTGGCTATTACATAGGAAGAAATGAGAAGAAAAAGCAGGAGGTTGTCTTTACTTTATCTGTTCTCTGGGCTACCATTACTGGTCTGGTCATTTCTGTGTTAATGTTCCTCTGTGCTGATCTAGTCGCCCATTTCTTAGGAGCTACCTCTGATATACAGGCGCTAACAAGTTCTTATATTCGGGGAATTTCTATAGGAATGCTCTTTAACGTTCTTAATGTTGTTTTTATTAATGAAGAACGAATGGATGGATCACCTAATATTGGTTTGTATTTCTTCCTGGCTATCTCAATTTTGGATATTACCCTTGATCTAGCTAATGTTTATATTTTTAAACTGGGAATGTTTGGAATGGGGCTTGCTACAGCTTTAAGTTATATTTTTGGTTCTCTTGTCTTTTTCCTACATTTTAGAAAACCATATAATACGCTTAAATTCGTCAAGCCGGTTGATACTATACAGGAATCGGTTAAGATGGTTAAACTGGGAGTTTCCAAAGTTTATAAAACGCTTTCAGATTTCCTGTGTTCTGTAGCTTTTAATAATATTCTTGGAGTAATCGGCGGAAGTATGGCTATAACCGCCTTTGCTATTCAAAAGAATTTGGCTCTATTATTTGTTTCAATTCCACTCTCATTTGGTATTGTTACTAATCTAATGTCCGGAATTTTCTTTGGAGAAGAAGATGAAGACTTATTGGCTAGATCTTTAAAATTTTCATTATTCTATGGCATTCTAGTAAGTTTGGTTGTTTCTGTAATAGCCATAATTTTTAACACACCATTAATTCATGCTTTCGGTAACTTAAATGGTCAGGAACTAGACTATGCCAGAACAGCTGTAACCTGGTATTTAGCAGGCTTACCTTTCTTAACTATTACAGCAATTTTCCAGGATTTTTATCTTGCCACCCAGAACTTAAAAACAACCTACTTTTTAAATATTTGTGAATCATTAGTGTTCGTACTAGGGACCGGAATAATTCTATCCTTTATATTTGGTGAAGATGGAATATACGCAGCCTACTGTATTGGGGAAATTATGGCTTTAGTTGGTTTAGTACTTTGGGTTTGGGCCTGGACCAAGAAATTTCCTACTTCAATTAAGAATATGATGATGTTACCGAAATCTTTTGAAGTAGAGCATATAGCGCATTTAAACAGAACGGTTAAAAGTAACTTAGAAGATATCATGGAACTTAAGGAAGAAGTGCTTGATTTTTGCCATGCCAATAATATTGAAGATAAAAAAGCATTCTTATTAGCTCTTTCAATTGAAGAAATGGCAGGTAATGTAGCTCAATATGCCTATAAAGATAATAAAGAGCACTTCGTAGATATTTTCATTTTAATTAATCAGTTAGGTGAGATTGTATTTCGAATGCGTGATGATGGTGAACCATTTAATCCATTTACTTTTATAGAAGAAGATGAGAGTGTCAGGGAAGATCCCTACGCTCATATTGGAATTCGCCTGATTAATAATATGGTTAAAACAAGCGATTACCGTTTTAGTCTTGGAATGAACAATTTATTACTTAGAATATAAACTTTTAGAGCTCGTAAAGAGCTCTTTTTTAATAATTTCTGCTATTAAATTCTATTTCTTTAATACCTTCATCGTCATTTAATTTGAGAGCCAGATAAAAGAAATAACCAGAAAGAATATTGGCTATATCAATCAGTCTTGGACTCACTTCATTACCTTGATCCAAATAACGATAGATTAAGCGAACTAGTTTTTTAAACTGGACTCGGAGAAGGTGGGCTAACATGGCATTTTCAGACCCTTGAGGAATAACGAATTTAGAAACCTGACTAGAGTAATTATTCTTTAAATCTTGAGTGATTTTTTTTAATTTTTCTTCTTCCTGCTTAGTGATTTTAAGTGAAGTTCTAAGTGATGGATTTATATGATAAACTAACTCGTCTAACCAAAGTAGTTCATCTTTTAAATTTAAATCTTTAACTTTAGATCTAAGTAAACCAATCTGGCTTGCTATTTCATCAGTTAAGAGCTCAAAATCACAACGTAGATCATTCGCTTCATCACTTAAAAAAGGATATGCTTCATAAGGACTTCTGTAAGTTTTCATTTTCATTACTTTTTAAATCTTTCCATTTAAGTCGCGATTCATACATATAGTTTGGAACATCAAAACCATAGATTCTATTTAATTCGTTTATATCTAAATTTTCTGTATCTCCAAAATAAACTGACTTACCTTTATCCATTAAAAGAATTTTATCGGCAAAATTTAAGGCCAAATTAAGATCGTGAAAAACTCCAATAGCAGCCCTATCCTCTTTATTAGTCCAGTTTTTTAAATGGTTAACCAGTTCAACCTGAAATTTTAAATCCAAGTGATTAGTAGGCTCATCGAGCAGTAAGATTTTAGGTGTTTGAGCAAAGGTTCTGGCCAGTAAAACTCTTTGAAGCTGACCACCCGAAAGTTCAGTGATTAGTTTATTCCGTTCTTCCCATAGTCCAAATCTTTTTAACTGGGTCTCAACAATTTTATAATCTTCTTTACTCGGTTTAGAGAAAAGCTTCCCACTGATGTAGGGATATCTTCCAAGCATCACTGTTTCCATTACCGTATAGGAAAAAGATACATTATTCATCTGGGTAAATAGCGCCATCAGTTTACTTCGATCCTGAGAGCTCATTTTCCTTAAATCATCTCCATTCAGCTTAATATCCCCAGTTGAAGGTAGGATTCCAGTTATTCCTCTGAGTAAAGTAGTTTTTCCACACCCATTTGGACCTAGTATGGCTAAGCGCTCACCAGGATTTAAGTTAAAAGAAATATCATTAACTATCTTTTGATCCCCATATCCACAGGAAAGTTTATCAATTTCAAACATTTTTTTTATTCCGTTTACTTAAGAAAATATATAGAAAGAATGGGGACCCCAGTATTGCCGTAACCGAACCAACTGGAACCTCTCTAGGAGCTGCAAGAGTACGGGAAATCAAATCACAAAGAATCATAAAGCTTCCTCCAAGTAGAGCTCCACCGGGAAGAACCCATTTATGGCTAGCTCCAAATAACCGTCTAGCTATATGGGGTGAAACTAGATCAATAAAGCCGATAATACCAGAGAAGGCTACAGCTGTTCCGGTTAAAACTGAAACTAAAGTAATCATCTTTCTCCGGGCATTTTGAATATCAATTCCCATAGCAATAGCCTGTTCATCACCAAAGGTCATTACATCTAACATATTGGCATAATTTAAAATAATAATAAAACAGATAATAAATACAGGAGTTAGAATAAAAACACTCCTCCATCCACGTACTGCAAAACTCCCTAACTGCCAGAGTCCTATACGCTGGGCATAATCAGGAGACATGGTTGAAATTAAATCAATAATAGCTGAAATAAAGAGAGAAATTACCATACCAATAAGAACGATAGTATAGCTGGAAAGTCTGGTATCGGGGGACTCGGCTAAAAGTAGAGCTAGTAAAACAGTAAGTAGCCCACCAACAAAAGAAAAAACCGGCATGATAAAGAAGCCAATTAGTCCTCCTGAAAGTCCTAAGACCATAACAATGGTAGCTCCTAATCCTGCTCCAGCAGAAATTCCTAATCCAAAAGGAGAGGCCAGTGGATTTTCTAATACTGATTGTAGAACAGATCCACTGACCGCTAAGGTAGCCCCTGTTACCATAGCTAATACTACTCTTGGTAGTCTAATATTAAGAATGAGAGTACGAATATTATCACTAGTATGTCCTGTAAAAACATTCATTATTTCTTGAAGTGAAATATTCGTGCTTCCAATACTTATTCCTAATAATAAGGAAATAATTAAAAAAACTATTAGAATAATAAGTTTTCTAACAGGTTTACTCACTGTAATACTCCGGATAAATAGCTTTAGCCATTTCTTTAAGTGCTTTTACTATATTTTCATTTGGTAATGAAGATGACATATTATCGATATAATAAACTTGTCCATTCTTGACAGCATTAATATTATTCCATCCTGGTCTAGCTAAAATTTCTGTAACCGGATTTCCATTTGCATCGAAGTTAGAGAGAATAACATCAGGATTTCCACTAACAACCGCTTCTTCAGTTACTCCAATCCAACCATCTTCATTTTCCAGAATATTGTTGGCCCCTATTATATTTAACATTTCATCAAGATAAACATTGGAACCAAAACTATACATATCAGGCGCCGGAGAGATTTCAAAATAAACAGTCTTCTTATCTTTAATCCCTTCCCCAACTGATTTAATTTTGTCAATTTCAGATTCCATAGTATTAATAATTTCAGTACTTTTATCTTCCTCACCAAACAGAGTTCCCAGGAAAGTTATATCTTCTTTTATTTCATCAATACTTTCAGCAGTAGGCACTGTTACTACAGTAGTTCCAGCATCTATTAAAGGTTGGAAGGCATCCGGTTGATCAGCATAGGTAAGATTCGTCACCAGTAGTACATCAGGTTTTAATTCAACTAACTTTTCAACATCGGGCGACATGATATCGAGTATTTCAGCATCTTCTTTTAGACCATCTAAACCTTTACTGTCAGTATCATAAGCTATTATCTTATCCCCCTGTCCCATATCAACTACTGTTTCTACTAGAGATGGAGCTAATACAGCTATTGAATTTATTTCATCTGGAACGGTAATTTCCTGACCACTTGGATCAGTAACAGTATCTTCATAAGATAAATCACGGGCTGCACAACTAGAAAGAATAATACTTAAGATTAAAATGAGAATATAGAATAAGAACTGTTGAGAAATTGTTTTAAAGCGATTCATTTAAAATTCCTTTCTGAATATGAAAAAACACCCCACCAAATACGAGGGGTGTTTTTATAATTCGTAATCAGAAAGTTAAATTACTTCTATGAATAAAAACATATAAATTCATTCACCGTGAATTTATACAGGACAAGCTCAGCGATCTGACTTTTGCCTAAGCAATTTACAGTGGCGGGACCGTGCGGGATTTTCACCCGGCTTCTCTGAATAACGCCTGGCCCTTGTACTGGATAGTATTTTTTCAAAATTTTACTCTAATCGAGCTTATTTTTAGATTAGCAAACGCCTATTATGTTGTCAAGAAGGAAGCTTGTAATAATTCTTTAGAATAATTATTTGTTTTGATAAAGCATTTAACACAAAAGATTATTTTAATCATTACTTTTTCTTTAAATATCTTTAAAATTGTTTTAATAATTTTCTTAAACCAGATTTTATCCTCCCATTCAAAGAAGACCCCCGCTTCAAACGAATGTTTTCGTTAAGCGGCGGGATGAATTTGAATAAACC
>CANQNI010000102.1 GCA_947625175.1 uncultured Eubacteriaceae bacterium
GAGTTAGGATCTATATTAAGAAAATTAGCAACATGCCAAGAAATAGCTTCACCTTCTCTATCCGGGTCAGTAGCTAGTAAGACTTCATCGGCCTTTTTAGCTTCCTTTTTTAGCATATTAATTGTATCTGCACGACCTCGGACATTGATATAATCCGGTTCAAAATTATTTTCTATATTTATACCTAATCGGCTTTTAGGAAGATCAACCAGATGACCTTTCGTTGCCTGAACATTATAACCTTTAGGCAAATATTTCTTTATTGTTTTCGCTTTTGAAGGCGATTCTACAATTACTAATTTTTCAGCCATTAATATCCTTTAAGAATATGAAAATTTCAATTAATTATAATAACACAATTTCTGGAATAATGAATTTTCCCAAAAAGAAAGAAATTAAACACTATTTTAAGAAAAACTTATAGAAGGGAAGATATTATAGGAAAAATTTAAATAAAAAAAGATGCCCGAAGGCATCATGTTATTTATTCTTCGATTTCGATAACTGAAACTGGACAATTTTCTGCTGCTTCATATGAACAGCCTTCCCATTTTTCAGGTACTGGGTTTTCTACAGGAACTGCTGTTCCTTCAGGACCCATTTCAAATTCTGGACATAAATCTGTACATAAACCACATGAAATGCAACCATCATTAATAACAACTTCCATTTTAAATCTCCTTTAAAATTTAGAATTTAAATTTTTAATTCAGATATTAGTTTTTTCTCCAGAATTCCTGAAGCTTATCTCCTAATTCTTCTGAATTATTTAAATAATCAGGTTTTAAATGATTTGGAATCATTTTTTTATAAAACGGATTTTTAAACCGGTCATCAATTAATAATATAATTCCACGGTCTTGATCAGTTCTAATAACTCGACCTGCTGACTGAAGTACTCTATTCATTCCTGGATAGGCATAAGCATAAGCATATCCGTTTCCGTTTTCTTTTTGGAAATAATTTTTAATTAAGTCTCTTTCAAAATCCACCCCAGGAACACCGGGACCAACTATAAGAGTCCCAATTAAGGCTTCTAACGGCAAATCGACTCCTTCAGAAAAGATTCCACCCATAACACAAAATCCAATGGTAGATTGTTTAGTTTTAAAATTATCAAGAAAAGTTTCTCTTTCTGCTTCATCCATTTCAGGATTCTGTATTAAGACATTTAAATCCTCGTTCTTAACTAGTTTAACAAAAATTTCATAAACTGTATGTAAATAATTATAAGAAGGAAAAAAAATTAAATAATTTCCTTTTCTAGCGGATATAAAAGTTTTGATAATCTGAGCTATTTTTTCATAACTATTTTTCCGGTCATTATACCTAGTACTTATTGAGTCATCACAGAAAACTCTGTAATTTTCACGACTAAAAGGAGAAGGTAGGGCTATTGTTGGAATATCTTCCTCTCCTAACAATACTGTACTATAATAATCAAAAGGAGTTAAAGTTGCTGAGAATAGAACTGTTGGACTCTCTTTTAATTTATTGGATAAATACTTTGAGGCATCTAAACAGGCTAATCTAACTATAATCCCTTTTTCGGTTAATTTTAAATAATTATAGTAATAATCATTTTCTAAAGCATAATCGGTTATAACATTAAATCGATAAACTTCACTTGTGCAATCATTAAAACATTTTAAAACTTCCGGATCTATTTCAATTTTTTTATCATTTATCTGATTAATATATCTAAAAGCAGCTGTCTGAAACTGAAATAATCGTAAATTAATCCCGGATAAAATTTCTTTATCTATTTTAACATTTTCATCTTCACACGTTTGATAATCGTCTTTTAATTTAGTTAAAAAACGTATAACTCGGTTTACCTGTCTTTTTAACCGGTTGTTTTCTTTTTCTTTTCTTACCTCTTTTTTATTTAAAACATTCCTTAATTTCTTAAAAGTATAAATATCTAACTGGGCTGAATACATATTTCTTGAACGATCAGGTAAATTATGAGCTTCATCTATTAAACATACTCTTGATTGATTATAACCTTCTAAAGCACTTACCGGATCGAAAATATAATTGTAATCACAAATTACAATATCAGACCAGTTACATAAATCTAAAGTTAACTGATATGGACAAACTTCATTCTCTAATGCTATCTTTTCAATTAATTCTCTATCGAAATGAGAATAAGCTTTTAGCGAATCACTTAAAATATTATTTATTTTAGTAAAATAATCTTGTGCAAATTTACAATCTTCAGGATTACAGCTTCTAGTATTTGGATCTTTCTGATTTAAAAAACAAATCTTATCTCTAGCTGTTATAGTTGTTGATTTTATCTTTAATCCATTTTCTCTTAATTGATTTAGGGCTTTATTAGCTTCTTTTTGAATGGTTGTTTTAGCAGTTAAATAATAAATCTGTTTGTATTCATTGTTTGGTAAAAGTTTAATAGAAGGAAAAATAGTACCAAGTGTTTTACCAATTCCAGTAGGCGCTTCAATTAAAGCTTTATTTTTACGCTTGATTGTATTAAAAACTGCTAGAGAGATTTCGCGTTGTCCAGGTCTAAAATTGTCATAAATAAAAGAAAGTTTATCAATAGATTCATTTCTTTCCCGAATCCAGTCCGATTGAAAATAGCCCATATCAAGCCATAAATCTAAGACTGAGTCAACATATTCTGATAGTTCCTCTAAAGTTTTTGTCTCATTAAAATAAGAATGCTCTTTTGAAACAATATGATAATAATGGAGAGATAAATCTATTTCTTTTAAGTTATTCTCCATCATATAGAAGAAACCATAAAAATAAAGTTGAGCTAAATGAGTTCGTTGAGGAGAAAAATTTGACGATTTAAATTTATAAGTCGTTTTAATTTCTTCTATTACAGGTCTATTATTTTTTTTATAGACCGCGTCTGCCCTACCCGTTAGAGTAAAAGCATATTCTTTATGGATATGAATAAATTTAAAATAAACTTCCTTTTTATAATCTTGTTTTCTCTTTTGATCTTTTTCTTGAATCTCCTGATGGATTTTAGTTCCAAGTTGCATTCTGGCTTTACCACCACCACGAGTATCGATACTCCCTTCTCTAAAAACAAAGGAAACAAGATCTGTAACACCTAATTCAAAAGCTTTCAGATTAATCATATTCCTGAGATACTCGGTTATGAATATCCTGCATTCGAATATCCGTATTAGCTATTATATCGGCACAGGCTTTTAGTTCATCTGATATATCTTGTGGGACAGCTTCCATCCTTTTTGATTTATATCTTAATTGATGTTCAAGGCTAGCCCAAAAATCCATTGCTATAGTTCTTATTTGAATTTCAACTTTAACCTTCTCTTTATGATCCGAAAAATAAACAGGAACTATTAATATCATATGTAAACTTCGATATCCATTAGCTTTTGGATTTTTAATATAATCAGTTACTCTTGTTAGTTCAAGATCATCCTGATTTTCTACAAGTTGTTTAACCACATAGATGTCTTTGATATAAGGACAGACAATACGAATTCCGGCAATATCTTCAATATTTTCTCGAACTCCCTTCATACTAACTTCAAAACCTTTTCTTATTAATTTTTCGATAATACTACTAGGTTCTTTAATTCTAGATTTCATAGTATGAATAGGATTTCTAGAATGTAATTCAATAAATTCGTCATTGAGGATATTCAGTTTTGTCATAACCTCTTTTACTGCTGCCTTATAAATTATCTGCTGATCATATAAATCATTAATCAGATTCTTTAAGTCATCATATTGAGTATACTTTTCAATTGGATTCGCATTACTAAGCTTTAATAATTCGATAACTGGTTTTGTCTCTTTAATTGAATTAGTTATCATATTTTTATAAAGTTTAAATAAAAATTTAAACGAACCTCTCAATTAGAATTTTAACATTAAATTTAAACGAATACAGGAATCTTAGAAATTTTAATAATTTTCATTATAATAATCAGAAATTATGGAATAATCATATCCCTTACCCATTAAGCTTTTTATAACTCTATTTTTTAAATCATAATCAGAATAACCCCGATTTTGAAAGCGTCTTAAGGTTTTTTCAAATTGGTTAATAAAAGCTTCCATATCGATCTGAGTATCTTTGTCAATTTCATTTAAAAAACTAGAATAAAGATTATACCCGAATCCTTTTGAGTTAAGCCCATGCATTATTTTTTGAATCCTTTTATTATAGGGAAAACCTTCTGTTTTTTTAGTTAAGATTTGAAAATGATAATAACAGTGTTCTCTCTCTTCCTTATCTGAATATAATGATTCGAGTAGTTTTAAATCCTCTCTATTAATACCTTTATTTTTTAAATCATATTCAAGTCGTTTTTTACTTAACTGCTTTCCAACCTTGTTAGATTCATAGGCTAATTTAACAAAATCCCTATCATTTAAATAGTTATATTCTATTAATTTATCTAATGTTTCATCTATAACATCTTGTCTGAATTTTTTTCTTTTTAAATAATCTTTAACTTCTTTTATAGTTCTAGAACGATAAGTTAAGTAATTTAAAGCAAGATCGAAACAATTATTCATAATTCTTTCCGAGTGATATAATTCTTAATATGATTACTTTAATAGATCGATTAAATTCACTTTGCTTTTATCGGGAAATCCTAGAGAAACCAATTCTAAAGGAATTTTATGAATTAATAAAGTTACTGAGCCATCCCGATAATTCCATTGGACAGGCCAGACAAGATTTTTATCAATTTCGTTCAAAATGTGCGGATTATGCTATTGAAATTGAAAATCCTGTAGCCCAGTCTGTCTGGGAAAATCTAATAATAGAAAATTTAACCAATTCAAATCATATTAATTCTTATCTAGAAGAAAACAAAAAAGCAATATATAAAGATACCCTGTTAACTGATTTGGAAACAATAGCCAGCATTTATAATTTTGATTTTAATCAAATAATTGAGATTGTTGATCCGGGCGCTGAAAATATCTTTTCTAAAAAAATTTTTAGAAATAATTCTCCACTGGCTAAAAAACTGAAAAGTGCAGATGCTGACAAAATTTATAAAGAACTAATTAAAACAATCAAGAAAGAAGGATTAGGACTTTATAAAAATTCAAAAGTTTTTAGAATTAATCCAAAATCAGATCATGAAAATGAAGAAGTTATAATTCCGGTTAAAATAAGTAACCCTCAATTAATTGATAATTTAATTGGTTATGAAAGACAAAAAGAACGTCTTATTCAAAATACTAGATCATTTATTAATGGAACAGGTGGATTGAATACTTTGTTATATGGCGAAATGGGAACAGGAAAATCAACCATGGTTCACTCTTTAATTGAACTTTTTAAAGATTCTCCTTTACGTTTTATTGAAATAAAAAAGGAAGAAATAGAAAAACTTCCTGAAGTAATTCGTTTTATTTCCGATACACCCTATCCATTTATTATTTTTATAGATGATTTAAGTTTTGAAAATGATGATAGAGCTTATAGGTCTTTAAAAAATTCGCTTGAAGGTTCTTTTGAAAGCTTTCCTGATAATATTTTACTGTATGCAACTTCAAATAAAAGAACACTTATCTCTCAAAGTAAATCTGAAAGAGAAGATGCTGTTAATGCTAGAGAAATACTAGAAGAAAAATTATCACTAGTTTCCCGCTTTGGCTTAACGATTCCTTTTACAGTTCCTAATCAAACAGATTATTTGGATATAGTAGAAAAACTTATTAACAGATATGGTTTAATATATGATGATTCTATCAGAGAAGAAGCTATCCAGTGGGAACTTAGACATATGAATCGAAGTGGAAGAACGGCAGAACAATTTGTGAAATATCTGCAGTCAAGAAATTAGTTTAATTCATTATATTAAGCCAGATCATGACTTGACCTGGCTTTTTTCTTTAGCTCCTTTTAGAGCCCCTTCTTTCATTTTCCTGGCATA
>CANQNI010000103.1 GCA_947625175.1 uncultured Eubacteriaceae bacterium
GAACCTAAAGGCAAACATGATAGGATTATCTGAACGAGGAAAGGTATCAGACGTATTAGTTTATTGGCGAAACAGTATAACTGATAAGCAGTTTAGCTGGTACTGAGAGCGGTGGTATTAAATAGCCACTAGTCCGGAAAAGAATTATAAACTTAGAGATATCTTTAAGTTTATAGTTTTAAACTGGATGGAACGCCGTATGCGCTAAAAGGTGCATGTACGGTGTGGATCGGGGGAAAAGCCTGATTAGGTTTACCTATCGATATAAAAATATCCTGACCTGAATAAAATTAAAAAGGAAGTTGAAGAATTAGATAATCAAACAACTCAGAGTAATGAAAAATACGATAATATTTTAATTAATTTTGATCATATTAATAATTTAGAAGAAATTTTAAAACGGGAGATCCCAAAATATAAGAAAAATTACAAAACTTACCAGGACTATTACCATTTAAATAGTTTAATTAATCAAAGAGGTAAAAGCTTTGTTCAATATGTTTTAAGCATCTATTTTAGAAAAGTATTAACTAGAGCTAATCAAAAACTTTCTATTATGACTGATGGACTTTATCAGTTTATTCAACCAGAAGAAGGAAAGATAAAAATTGAAATTTTTGATGCCTCTTCTGGAACGAATAGAGATTTAAAGACATTATCTGGTGGAGAAACTTTTCTGGCTAGTTTAGCTTTAGCTTTAGGATTTTCTGAAGTAGTTGAAGACGAGAACGGAGGGATTAGATTGGATACATTATTTATTGATGAAGGTTTTGGATCACTGGACGCAGATTACCTGGATAATTCTATTAAAGTACTAACTCGTCTTACTAATAATAGAAGTGTTATCCTAATTAGTCATGTTGAACAGTTGAAAGATAAAATTGATCAGCAAATTATTGTTGAAAAATTAGCTCAGGGAAGCAGAATAACAATCCCTAATCTTCAAAATAGTACTTCTTAACATCAAAAGTTTCTAAATTGTAAAAGATTTATAAAAAAATTTCATTTAAAAATAAAAAAGTTTCTATATTTACAATTGCGTATTAATTTATAAGATAATCTAATAACTTTTGATAATATCTTTTTGGATTTTCGCCTAAATAATTTTTGATTGGGAAAAACTTAATGAAAAACTTTTGACTATTATCTTATATATTTGAATTATCAACTTTATTAACAGTTCAAAATTCTTAATTAATCAACTTTTTTAACAAAGTATTCACAGAGTTATCCACAGCCTGTGAAAAGTTTAGTTGATAATCTACAAATAAATATTTTTAAGATTTAGAAATTAGGATTATTTTTTTCTATTGACAATATTAAATTCTTTAATTTGTTTCAAACGAGGTAAAAATTGTATTAGGAGAGGTTGAAGTTTGTTATAATTAACTTAATTTTCCTTAAAAAAACTAGAAAGAGTGAGATGAGGAAGTTCTTTAAAAGTTTAAGAAATAAGTTATTAGCTTTAACTATTATCCTAATTGGGATGGGTTCCTTTGGAATTTCAATAAATGCAGAAGGGAACATAGGCGTTCACTATTCTGTTTATGATTTGAATACCCATACCTTTTCCAATTATTATGATGGAGGAGCTGAAGCAGGAGGAAACGGCGTTCTATCGGCTGTAAAGTTAGATATAGACGATGTCTATGATGGAAGAGGACAGATTAAGTATCGAACCCACAATGCTAATGTAGGTTGGTATGACTGGGTTATAAATGATCAAGTAGTTGGAGATGATGCAAATCCAATACAAGCAATCAGAGTTACTACAACTGGTTCTTTAAGATATTATGTTGATGTTTACTATAGATTATATAGTCCGGTAGCTGGTTGGTCTGGTTGGGCAAGAAATGGTGAAGTAGCCGGCTCAGAAGGATTGGGAAGAGACTGTACTGTATTACAAGTACTATTTGCCCAAAAAGGGATTCAACCTGATGGACAAGTAGGAAATGCCTATTCTCAAAAACCATGGACATGGCCAGTCCCAGGTTATAATTCAATAAGTTCTCCATTTGGACCAAGGGATGGAGCTCATCATGATGGTTTTGATATTCCAGCCCCAAGTGGAGCTCCCATAGTTTCTGCCAAAAATGGGATAGTTAAAATGGCGGCTCCAGATGGTAACTTTGGAAATTGCGTTTGTGTTCAACATGATTCAGGTGAAGTAGTTTACTATGCCCATATGAGTAGAGTTGGATGTCAGGTAGGACAAAGAGTGCTTCAAGGTCAAGTAATCGGATTTGTTGGCACAACAGGAAATTCTACCGGAAATCATTTGCATATGGAAATTTATAATGATTGGGATGAAAATGTTGATCCATTAACATTCTATTAATCTACTAGAAAAGAGATGAAATGAAAAAATTACTTTTTAGCTTATCAGTAATCTTTGTAGGTTTTATGATTTTCTTAGCTCCTGGTTTTGCTCAAGATCTCCCTACCTTTACTGTAAATTCTCATATTCAAGATTATGGATGGAGAACAGACAATTCTGACTCAAATCATCATATTTTATTTGGAACTTTCGGTGAAGCCAAAAGAATAGAAGCTTTTGAATTAGCTATTAATTACCCTGATCTGGGGATTGCTTATGATGCACACGTCCAGGACATCGGCTGGCAGGGAACTAGAAATGGTCCAACAACTTCTGGAACCGTCGGGATGGCTAAACAAATTGAAGGAATGTATTTTGTTTTAATTGGACCAAACGCAGATCAATTTGATTTATATTATAGAACCCATGTTCAGAACTATGGATGGCTTGATTGGGCTAAAAATGGACAATTAGCCGGTACAACAAATCATTTCTATAGATGCGAAGCGGTTGAAATGATTATAGTTCCTAAAGGCTCTCCAGGACCTGGTTCAACAGCTACACCAATGATCGAAGCGAATAGTCGTGTTGAAGCTCAACATATTAATCTGGTTAATAATTTTAGAAAATCTCATGGATTAGGTTACGTATCTGGAAACGCTGCTTTAAAGAAAGTTTGTGATGCTAGGCTACTTGAACTTCCAGTAAAAGTAAGTCATACCCGTCCAGATGGAAGAATTTATGAAACTATTGTAAAGGATGTTTTTCCTAACTATCCAACCCCTGGTGGTGGTATTATAGAAAGCTTTATCTTTGGGAGAACATCTTATGCTAATCCTGGTCCAGCATTTGATTGTTATTCTGCGTATCCACATATGATGGATTTAATGCTAGATCCAGCTATTAGATATATGTCATGGTCAGGAAGAGTTTCAGGATCAATGGGTTATTCACTAGAACTATTTAGTGGTTTAGATACAATAGATTTTGACAAGTATTAAAATTAATAAGGCTCAAAAGTAAATTATAAATTACTTTTGAGCCTTGCTTTATTTATCTTTATTATTTCGATTCCTTCTTATTACGACTACTACCATAATAATTAAAATAACCGGAATTAGAATAGGGAGTAAAAAGAATGCTGTTTTTATTAGAGATAATAGGATCATTAATATAAATCCTAGAGCCACAAAGATCCCCATAAATATATTATTTTTCATTTATTACCTCATTCTTGATTAAATGGAGCATTTAAATTCAAAAAAGTATAAACGCCTTTTGCATAAACTTTCCCAACAATATCTTCTACCACGGTATTAACCACTATTATTCTTTTACCGTGTTTAGCCGTTCTAGCAATACAATATAGAGTTATAGGTTCTTTAACAGCGTTTAAAAATTGAACACTAGAAGAAACAGTTGTTACACGAAAACCATAAGAAGTTGCACAAGCTCCTCCAGTTGAATCCATCAACGTATATAATGCTCCTCCATGAACTGTATTGATAATATTAAAGTGTTTTGAATCAAGTTCTAGTTCGCACTTAGCAAAGCCTTCGGAGATATCAACCGTTTTAACTCCGTTTCTAATAGCAAACGTATTTAATGAATTTCGATGATTAATTAATTGTTGATAATTCATTTTATAGCTCCAGTTTTATTCCGAGATTATAAAAAATCAAATCACTTTGTAGAAATATTTTACCAGAATCATTAACAATTTTTACATCAATATCAATAATACGGTTTCCATGTTTGTTTGTTCTGGCTATAGCGTGGATTTTATCATCCATCTTCACAGCGCTTAAATAATTTATAGTTGAATTTAGAGTAGTAATTCTATTACCGTAACTTGAAGCAGCGCAAACACCAGCAAAATCCGCTAAAGTATATAAAGCTCCTCCATTAACAACTCCATTAGCATTACGATGACGTTCATTATGATCAAGGTTTACTTTGGCAAATCCCAAAGATATTTTTTCTATACTAATACCAATATCTTTAATAAAATAATCACTATTATTTAAATAATCTTTAAGTTTATTAAAATCCATTCTGCTGTCCTTAACGAATTTCCCGATAGTTATATAGATGAGAGGAAAGCCAGTTATCTAAAAAGTCGAAAGCCCTATTTTGGGTTGCTGGAAAGTCAAACAAAACATCGTGCCTTACTTTAGGGAAAATTTTTACTGTAAGATCATCGGTTCCAGCTTTCAAGTATTTACAGGCGATTTCTCTAATACCAATCCCAAAATTCCCGATTGGATCATCTTTCCCGGAAATAAATAGAATTGGAAGTCTTGAATCAGTAGCTTCAATGACACTTGCTTCGTTTGATTCCTTTAAAAGTAACATTAAGTCTCTTAAGCCTGCATTAGTAAAAGGAAAATTAGATTGTTTATCATTACGATACTGTTCTCTTTTACCAATATTACTAGTTACCCAAGCTAAAGGATCATCTTCAATTTTAAAAGAATCTGTAGAGCCACCAAAAACAATTTTGTTGAGTTCATCAGAAACTACTTTTGGTCCAATACTGTTTATACTATCATTAATAATATCGATTATATGATTAATTTCTGGATTTGCTTGGGCAGTTGCTGCTATAATTGCACCAGCTAAATTTTGCGAAACATTTGGTCTGGCTATAAGAATTCTTTCAATAAATGAGCCCATACTAACTCCAAGGAAAAAGTAAGGAATATCTGGATACTCATTTTGAGTTCTTTTCATCAATTTATAAACATCATTAAGTAGATGGTCTACTCCATGTTTATAACCGAAGAATCCTCTGGTTTTAGCAACAGTTTTTCCATGACCTAAATGATCATTCATAATACAGATATAATTATTATCTGTAAGAAATTTAGCAAGGTCTTCGTATCGCCCTGTATGTTCTGTCATACCATGAATTACCTGAACAATTCCAACTGGTTTAGTTTCAGGATACCATCCGCGTGCATAAACTAGATCTTGTCCGTTATCGCTATCATAATAGAAGTCTTTAATTATCATTTAAGAACCTATGTGTGAATTCTCTATTACCATTAGTAAAGTCAGCTACCAGATCTCCATTCCCGTTTAAGATATATTTATAAGTAGTTAAACCATCTATACCAACAGGACCTCTAGCATGAATTTTACCAGTACTAATACCAACTTCAGCTCCAAATCCAAACCTTAAGCCATCGGAAAATCTTGTAGAACAGTTAGTAAAAACACAAGCACTATCTACAAGATTTCTAAATTTGTTTAGTACTTGTTCATTTTCTGAAACAATAGTATCAGTATGACCTGAACCATAATTATTAATATGATCGATTGCTTCGTTTTCGTTATCTACCAATTTAATAGATACAATATAATCGAGATATTCAGTTTTCCAGTCGTCATCAGATGCTTCCTTAACGTCTATTATATTACAGACATCTTTATCTCCTCTTATTTCAACTTTAGGTTCTTCTTCTATATAGACTTTTTTAGCCCCAGTCCTTTCAGCTGCTTCTCTTATAGCATTCTTTTCAACAGGAGTAATATTAGATGGACAGCAAATAAGTATTTTAGGTCTAGTAAAAATAGA
>CANQNI010000104.1 GCA_947625175.1 uncultured Eubacteriaceae bacterium
CGGTCTAATCCTTGATTTTGGCTGTGGAGCAGGGAGAGATAGTAAATTCTTTTTAGATCAGGGATATAAGGTTGACAGTCTAGATGGATCAAGTAAGCTCGTTAAAATAGCTCAGGATTATACTGGACAACCGGTCATACTAAGTACTTTTGAGGAATTTAATACAAATAAGAAATATGATGGAATCTGGGCTTGTGCCTCTCTGGTCCATTTAACTCTACAGGATATGTTAAAAACCTTACAAAAACTGATAAAATTTTTAAAAGAGGATGGAATTCTTTACTTTTCTGTTAGAAAAGGTGATTTTGAGGGAGAGTTAAATGGTCGATATTTTAAATACCTGAGTGATAATCAACTAACCTACTTACTTGACCAACTGGAAAATATAAAGGTTCTTGAAATTTGGACTTCAAAGGACTCTCGAGTAAATCAGAAAAATATCTGGCATAACGTAATACTACGAAAAAATGGATGAAACAGCACAACTAACCGTAATTACCGGCGATGAAAATTCTTCTAACTGGTTGTCAACCGCACTTACAAAAAGTCTTAAAACTGCGAAAAAGATTGATGTTATTGTTTCTTTTTTAATGGAATCCGGTGTTTATATGCTCTTAGAAAAACTAAAGGAAATCGTTAAAAGAGATATCCCTGTTAGAATCCTAACTGGAAATTACCTAAACATCACTGAACCTTCAGCTTTATATCTGGTTAAATCCGTTCTGGGAGATAAAGTAGATTTAAGATTTTATAACGATTCGACCCGCTCTTTTCATCCAAAGTCTTATATCTTTGAGCAGGATAATTATACTGAAGTTTATATTGGATCATCTAATCTTTCCCGTAGTGCTTTAACAAGTGGAATTGAATGGAATTACCGCTTAGATTCCAGAGTTGATAGTACTGGAGTCACTAAGTTTCAAAAAACATTTGAAGATCTTTTTAACAATCATTCGATTCAAATAGATGATAAAGTTCTAGAGAATTATTCAAAGAACTGGCACCGGCCTAAACTATACCGGGAACTTGAAAAGATTGAGGAACTGTCTCCTATACCTCTTTTTTCTCCACGTGGATTCCAGATAGAAGCGCTAATTGCTTTAGAAAATTCCAGAAATGAAGGAGCTGATAAAGCTTTAATCCAAGCAGCTACCGGTGTTGGTAAAACTTTCCTGGCTGCTTTTGATTCAAAAGAGTTTTCCAGAATTCTTTATATAGCCCATAGAAACGAGATTTTAAATCAGGCAAAAGAGACCTTTCAAAAAGTAATTAAAGATAAAACCTTTGGCTTCTTTAATGGAGAAACAAAGAATACAGATGCTGATATTGTCTTTGCTTCTGTTAATACGTTAGGCCGAAATGAATATTTAAACGAAAACTATTTTATTCCGGATTCGTTTGATTACATTATAATTGATGAGTTTCATCATGCAGCTGCAAGTCAGTATCAGAATATTATTAATTACTTTAAACCTAAATTTTTACTCGGACTTACCGCTACGCCTGAACGACTTGATAGAAAAGATATTTTTAAAATTACCGATTATAACGTACCTTACCGAATCGATCTTTTCGAAGCGATTAATAAAGGACTCTTAGTTCCATTTAGATATTATGGAATTTATGATGACACGGATTATGATCAGGCTGTCTTTAGAAACAATAAATATCAGGAAGAATCACTTAATAACTTATATATTGGAAACCTAAAAAGAAACAAACTGATTCTAGATCATTACAGAAAACATAATCCTAAACGGACTCTAGCCTTTTGTTCTAGCCGAAAACATGCTGATGCAATGGCTAAATATTTTAATGATAATGGAGTTCCTTCTGCTGCAGTTTATAGTGGACCTATTAATTCTACTGTTATGAATCGGGAGATAGCTTTAGAGAAACTCCGTAATGAAGAGATTAAGGTTATCTTTTGTGTTGATATCTTTAATGAAGGTCTTGATGTTCCTGAAATTGACTGTGTTTTATTTTTAAGACCTACTGAATCACCTGTAATCTTTTTCCAACAGCTCGGGAGAGGTCTTAGAAAGAATAAAAATAAAGATTATTTAACTGTCCTGGATTTTTTGGGAAATTATAAAAATGTTACTAAGATTCCAAGTTTTCTCTCAAAGAATAATGGAAAACTAAGTTCGGCTTCAAATTTAGCGGAATTAACTTTACCTGATGATTGTTTTATTGATTTTGACCTTGAGCTTATTGATTTATTCAAACAAATAGAGAAATCCCAAAAATCCCGAAAAGACCTGATAGATGAAGAATATTATAGGATTAAAGAAGAGTTAGGACATCGCCCCAGTAGAGTAGAACTTTTTACCGAAATGGATTCTAACCTCTTTGACTTGACAAAGAAACTAAAATCCCAGGATAATCCATTTAAAAATTACCTTTGTTATCTCAGTAGTTTGAATGAATTAAGTAAAGATGAAAGAAAAGTTTTAAATACAATTGGTTTTGAATTCATTAAACTTCTTGAAACTACCAATATGACCCGGGTTTATAAAATGCCGGTATTAATGGCCTTTTTAGGAGAGAATAGCTTAGTTAAGCAACCTGATTCTAAAATACTTCTATCCAACTGGAAAACTTTCTTTGAGAAAAATCAGAACTATCAGGATTTAAGCTACGTCTCTTCCTACAATGATTTTCTTAAAATCGATGATAAAACACATCTTAGTAAAATCAAAAGTATGCCGGTTAAGTTCCTGATTAAATCAGGCAAAGGTTTCTTTGATCGAACAGAAGATGGACTAATTAGGTTAAGTAATAAGTTAGATCCAATTTTAAATTCTGAGTTTATTTTTAATCAGGTAAAAGATATTATCGAATATCGAACTTTAGAATATTACCAAAGAAGATATTATAAACAGAATGATTAAACCTGGTACAATAGTTTAAAACATTACTTAAGAGACCGAAATGCTACCAGACGGACTGTACGAACAGATAATTAATGAAGGTTTAAATAAAGAGCTCTCTAAAACTGATAGAAAAATCGAAAAAGCAGATCTTGATCTTGAGGAAGCCCCAGCTGTTCTCTCTCAGTATATTGCAGGAATTGTTAAAGAGGACCTGGAAAACTTAAAAGATAAGAAAAAAGATCTTAACTTACAGGTTGATTATATAAACAGATTAGTTAATTCTTTATCAGAGAATTCGATTAATCAGTTACCAAAAGATAAAACAGAGCAGTTACTCGGAATTGTAAGTTCTGTAAATAATATTGCTGCATTAGATAATAAAACAAAACTTATCAGACCGGAAACCTCTATTGCCCAAAGCTCTTTATTTACGGGATCTATCCATGAACCTCAAATGGTATCTGAACTCAAAAAAGAAATACCATCCTGTAACAAGATTGACTTGCTTGTTTCTTTTATTAAGTGGAGTGGACTTAGACTTATAATTAACGAGCTTCTAGAATTTACTCAAAATGGTGGAAAACTCAGAATAATAACTACTTCCTATATGGGAGCTACTGAAACAAAAGCAATCATTGAGCTTAGTAAACTACCTAACACCGAGATTAAAATAAATTATAATTCAAATTCTACCAAACATCATGCTAAAGCTTATATCTTTAACCGAAATACCGGCTATACCACCGCTTATATTGGTTCATCCAATCTTTCTCACTCAGCTCTAACTAATGGTCTGGAATGGAATTTTAAGGCGACTAATAAAGATCTACCGGAGACGATAAATAAGATTAATGCTACTTTTGAAAGTTACTGGAATTCAAAAGAATTTGAACTATACGATGAAAGTCAAAAAGATAAGTTAGATAAAGCTTTAAAAGCAGAGAAAAACTATGGATCCCATTCCGGATTTGCCTCAGTTGATGTTAACCCATATCCATTTCAACAGGAAATTTTAGACCAGATAGAAGCGGAAAGAAAGGTTAGAGGATTTAATAAAAATTTAATTGTTGCTGCAACAGGAACAGGTAAAACAGTAATCTCAGCTCTAGATTATAAACGCTTTAGAAAAGAAAATCCTGATCAACCATGTCGTTTACTTTTTGTCGCACATAGAGAGGAAATTCTAACACAGAGTTTAAATACCTTTCGGATAGTTCTAAATGATCCTAACTTTGGTGATTTATTTGTCGGTACCCACAGACCTGAAAGCCTGGATAATCTCTTTATTTCTGTTCAAACCTTTAACTCTCAGGATTTCACCTCCAAGACCTCATCTGATTTCTATGATTTTATAATAATTGATGAGTTTCACCATGCTGCAGCGCCAACCTATCAGAAACTATTATCGTACTATAATCCAAAAATCCTGGTTGGTCTTACTGCTACGCCAGAAAGAATGGATGGGAAAAATATTTTTAAGTACTTTAATGACCGGATTGCTGCAGAAATCCGGTTACCTGAAGCGATTAACAGAGATTTACTCTCTCCCTTCCAGTATTTTGGCGTTACTGATACGGTTGACCTAAGTCAGCTTAAATGGACCCGAGGTGGTTACGATAAAAATGAGTTAACTAATATTTATTCAATAGATAGAGTGAATGCTGACCGCAGAGCTTCCCATATTATTGAGCGAATTAACTATTATGTTAATGATATAGATGAAGTAAAAGGTTTAGGATTTTGTGTTTCCATTGAACATGCCCGGTATATGGCAGAATTCTTTAACAGTCATGGTATTAGTTCAATAGCTCTAACGGGAAATTCTTCTACTGAAGAGAGAAATAAGGCAAAAGAATTATTAACAAAAGGAGAAGTTAAATTTATCTTTGTAGTTGACCTTTATAATGAAGGAGTTGACATACCTGAGATTAATACGGTCTTATTTCTTCGTCCAACTGAATCCTTAACTATCTTTCTACAACAATTAGGAAGAGGTCTTAGAAAATCAGATGATAAAGATTGCTTAACTGTTCTAGATTTTATCGGACAAGCAAACAAGAACTACCGTTTTGAAGAAAAGTTTAGAGCCCTCCTTACCAATACGACAACCAGCTTAGAAAGGGAAATCAAAAACGGTTTTAAATCTCTCCCTAAAGGTTGTTTTATCGAGTTAGAACAAAAAGCGACTGATTATGTTTTAGAAAATATTAAAGCTTCTTTTAATAACCGAAGAGGGATTAAAAATAAAATAGTAATTTATGAAGAAGAAACTGGAAAGGAAGCAAACCTTACCGGTTTTTTGGATTATTTTAATCTCTCCCCATTTGTTATTTATAATATTGATTCCTTTTCTCAACTCGTTGCTGAAGCTCATAATAAAAAATTTGAAGAACCTTTAGCTCTGGAATTTAAAAAAGCTCTATTGCGTTTTGCTTATATAGATTCCAGACGTTGGATTAAGTTTCTTCTTGAGATCCTACCGGAAATTTCAGAAAAAGATTTCACCAGTTTAAATAGTGAAGAGAAACGAATGTTTCAGATGTTCTATAATACGCTATTTAACGAAAGTATTGATGACTTTAAAGGTGAAGGACTTAAGAAAAATTTAAAAGCCCTGGATGAAAGTCCTAAACTTAAAGCAGAACTTTTAGAACTTTTGAAATTTAACTTAAACAAGATAGATTTTATAGATAAACCAGTTGATGTTGGTTTTAATTGTCCGCTCGATCTGTACTGCACTTATACCAGAAATCAGATTCTCTTGGCCTTTGACTTTATGAATCCATCCAATGTTCGGGAAGGTGTCAAGTGGACAGGCCAGAAAACAAGAGTCACTCCAGATGCCTTTGCTTAATTAATCATTGTTTGTTCTTTCCTTATATGTTTTATTTTATATTTTGACTGAAATTCAGCTGGTAATTTTATATCATTTTTTTCTTTATAGTC
>CANQNI010000105.1 GCA_947625175.1 uncultured Eubacteriaceae bacterium
GAATCTCTCCAAAGCCTTTTTGGGCTTCTAAGGCTGCCTTTCTAAAATAATCTCTTAGATGGTTAAAGTGGATTCCTACAAGAGTAAGATACTTATCGTTTTTGTCTTTCATAAAAGCATATTCTTTTCTAATCCTAAAACTAAAAGTATCCGTCTCTTTATTATAGGAAACAACAAACTGGCTGTTAGCCCCTGTTTCTTCCTTTGAACCAACGTAAAAAGCGTTTTTATCCCGGTTAGCCCTGAAAGCTTTAAGCCACTGGTTGTGGGTTCTAAAGCCGTTCTCTTTAAGGTAATATTGGGCTTTAAAGAGTTTTTTGGAACCAAAGCAGAGTTTAAATTTCCCGGACTTTAGGGACTCTTCCATCTGTTCTATCTGCTGATTTAAACGGTTAAGCCGGTTTTGCCTTTGATAGAGTCTAAATTTAGTTTGTCTTAATTCCTCTTGTTCTTCCCTGGTTAAAGGCCGTTTAGCTGCTCTTTTGTCTAGTTGTTTTAATTTGGCCATGTCTGTTTTAACTTTTTGTTTAATCTTGTTGGCTTTTCTTTTTTTATTTTTTAGCTGTTCCCTGGTTAGTTCTTTAAGGGAGTTGTAGCGGCCGGTCATTTCAATAATAACTGAATTAGCCGTTCTTTTGCTGACCCTAAACTCCTTCATTACTAACTTGGTTAGGTCGTTTTTATTAACTCTTCCTTTATGGTTAATCTTATGCCAGACAAAGCGTCTAATTTTTTCTTCAAAAGGAATAAACCCGTCAAAGTAGTCTTTAAATTCCTCTGTTACTTCAATACGATCTTCAATGGTAACTACCGGACTTTCCATTTTTATCTCCTATTGCTCATTATTTGATAATCATGAATTAATTGTATTAATAATCTTTAATAATAACTTTAAAAATTGTGTTATCAAATGATTAAACCCAAACTGGAATAATTAATGAAAATTTCAACTCGAAAATCTAGGGTTAATATTTATTTTGAATTTTTATTTTCTGTTTCTGATTATTAAAGAGACTTTATTCTAAATCTATGCAGTTTCTGTTATTCTAAATTTTGAAAAGAGCTTTGTTGATCAAAGATTTCTAGTAGGGATCTTCTTTCTGATTCATTTAGATTATATTTGGAATCGCTTTATCTTTCTTAATTAAATTATAGGCATATTAGGTTTTAGATAGTTTAGAAAATTTTATTTTTATAGTAGCTTCTTTAATAATTTAATTAAAAAATGGTTATTTAAAGTAAATCTGACCTATTTAAACCAGATTTGTTTAGCAGTAAAAAAACTATGTAAACGCGTTGTTTAAATACAATCGATAACCGATTTTTACTAGTATAAAATTCTACATCAACTAAGAGATCATATTGACCAGATGAAATTTTGGCTAGAAATAATAAATCAAGCTGGTTAGTTAATTCTGAAAAACCACCAAATTCTTTATCTAGAGCTTTAATTATCGGATTATTCTGATCTGATACATCAACAAGATATTTATTTATAATATCTTCAATACTAATATCTTGGTATTCTTCAACAACCGCCTTAAGTAAGACCGCCATGATCTTCGGATTTTTAAATAATCGCTTTATATTAATATCTTTCTTTGAATCATCTTCTTTCAACGTAGTACCTCCAATAGGGAATTATTGAATAACTGATTCTTTAGCATTTGATATTGAAAGATATTCTTTATTTTTAAATAATAGTAGAAAACTTAAGTTGTATTGATTTGATAAAGAATTAAAATGAATAAAATACCAACACTGACATTTAAAAAAATAAACTTTGTTGAAAAAGTAATTTTTGAAAATTATAAAAAAATTATCGGAAATTAGTAATTTCATAAAACTCCTATAACTTAAATTCCGATAAGATTGCTTTCTAACAAAATTATAACAAAAAAAGAAACAAATTGATTAGATTCTTTCAAAATTTGAAAAAGTGTTTGACCATTACAGTAGGTAGCTTTTAATTCTTTCTCTTCAGATTCTTTATGATAAAGAAAAGTTCTCTTAACATTTTTATTTTTCGTAAGTAGTTATCTTTTGAATCTTTTTTGTAAATATCAAACCACCATGAATAAAGATATCATTATGTTTTTTATCTAACACACCTGATTAGTCAGAAGAAATATATAAATCCATAAATTGGTCAAAAAAAAAGTCGTCAAACGACGACTCGCTTATGAGCCGGCAACTTTACAAGTCGCTTAAACGTTAATTCGGTACTCACAGCTATACAGCTCAAAAAAATGTCTGCATTGATATTATACTTTATTCTTTTATAAAAGATAATATTAAAGAAAAATGATAATGTATTTTCCGTAATTCTTTCGAAACATGTTTGGTTTTAAATAAATTTAAATTAGAAATTCAAACAATTAGCTTTCGATTAAACCGTCGATTAATCTGTTCCTTCATTATTTAAAATATTCTTATTTCTAATCTTCTTGATAGATTCAATATATGAATCTGTTGATTCCTGGTATCGGTTATGAGTTTCATTATCCCCTGAATCTTCATTCTCTATTCTTTCAACAGACTCTTCATATTCACTTAATTGTTTTTCAAACCGTTTGGATCGGGAGGATAAATCAGTAGAATATTCCGGATTCCAATTATAATCATAAGTTTTGACTTTACGGTTGTTATTAATCTGAGGATTCCACTCTGAATTAATACCAGTCTTTACAGGAGCTTTTGCTCTTTGTTTACTAATATCTGCTTCATAACTATCTATCGTATTCATAAAGCGGTTAGAATTATCTGGTGATCCACCATTGCCCCGTGCTTTTTGAATCGTTTGATAATAATGGTCGCTTTGATCAAAATAACGATTATTTTTTCTGGTCTCTGGTTCTGGAGTAGGATCAGAAGCTCCTGTAAAATTATAAGAAATCCCCGTATTAAAAGAAGAATCATCAAACCTGACATAAGTCGGTACAGGAGTTGATCTTAATTTTATAATCTCTGTTTGGACTACTATCTTTGGAGTGTTTCGTTTTCTTTTCGGCTTCAGGTCTTTTAAGACATCTTTACGTATAGGACTGGTTTTTTTTTCTTCTACTATTTCACTATTATCTTCCTGCTCAGGACTCAGTTCTACAGGCTTTTTATTGGGTAAGATAAGCTGGTTTTTTAAATATGAATACAGTAAAAGTAGGGCACCTATAACTACTAAAGAATCTGCAACATTAAAGACGGCAAAATGGATAATTCGAAAATCAATAAAATCAATTACATAGGATAAGAAAATTCTATCAATCAGGTTTCCGATTGCTCCACTTAACATCAGGGCTAAAGCAAGGTTAGCCAGGTTGTAATTTTTAGTCTTAGGTAGCAGATAAAAAAGGTAACCGAGAAGAACAATAAACACGAGCGTTATAATAATCAGAAATAACTGCTTATCTGAGAATATGTTAAACGCAGCACCAGTGTTCTCTACATAGGTGAAATGTAGCACGTTTGGTATAATTGAATAAGTAGTCATCCCGGATAAAATATTTTTAGCCCAAAATTTTGTTATCTGGTCAAAAATAATTCCGGCTACAATTATAATTATATAGATTAACATGTTATGTTCTCGTTTCCTTTAAAATAATATATTAACATATTAAATAAAAACAAATGAGCAAATTAAATAAATAATTTCAAGAAAGTAGGATAGTATGAACGTTTACGATACATTAGTTGAGCGCGGATATATAGAACAATCAACCAATGAAGAAGCCATTAGAAAACGGCTTGAATCAGGAGAGCCGGTTAAATTTTATATCGGTTTCGACCCGACTGCCGACTCACTTCATATTGGTCATTTTATTCAGATCATGGTTATGGCCCATATGC
Source organism: uncultured Eubacteriaceae bacterium (assembly GCA_947625175.1). Lineage (GTDB taxonomy): Bacteria > Bacillota > Clostridia > Eubacteriales > Eubacteriaceae > CANRHG01. The sequence goes on from CANQNI010000105.1 coordinate 3,844, forward strand.
AAAAAGCCGGACATATTCCTGTCGCTCTTATCGGTGGGGGAACAACCATGATTGGGGACCCTTCCGGTAGAACCGATTTAAGACAAGTCTTAAGTAAAGAAGAAATTATTAAAAATGGGGAAAAGTTTAAATCTGTTTTTGAAAAATTTCTAACTTTTGAAGATGATAAAGCGATCATGGTTAATAACGCTGACTGGATTCTTGATCTTAATTATATAAACTTTCTAAGAGATATCGGCGCGCTCTTTTCAGTTAATAAAATGTTAGCTGCTGAATGTTATAAAAACAGAATGGAAAAAGGCCTTACTTTTCTTGAATTTAATTATATGCTACTACAGGCTTATGATTTTTACCGTCTCTATAAAGATTATGGTGTTGAAATGGAGTTCGGTGGTAACGACCAGTGGAGTAATATTTTAGCCGGTATTGATCTGGTTCGAAGAAAAGAACAGGACGAAGTATACGGACTTACTTTCTCTTTACTTACCACTTCTGAAGGAATCAAGATGGGTAAAACTGCCAAGAGAGCCCTTTGGTTGGATAAGGAAAAGACTAGTCCATATGATTTCTATCAGTATTGGCGAAACATTGATGATGCCGACGTAAAGAAGTGTCTGAGTCTCTTAACCTTTATCCCAATGGATGAAGTTGAAGAACTTGCTAGCCTTAAAGATTCAGAAATTAATAAAGCTAAGGAAAGACTGGCCTATGAAGTAACAAAACTGGTCCACGGAGAGGAAGAAGCAAAAAAGGCTGAGCAGGCTGCTAAAGCCCTATTCTCCCAGTCAGCAGAAAGCGATAATATCCCATCGGTTGAATTAACCAAAGAACAGATTGGAGAAGGATTAGGATTACTTTCTTTACTAGTTGCCGCAGGTCTTGCCCAGTCCAATAAAGAAGCTAGAACGCTCGTTACTCAAAACGGAATATCAATCAATGGTGAAAAGGCAACAGATCCAAAACAACTTTTTACAGTTGAAGATCTAGTAGAACCCATCCTGGTTAAAAAAGGGAAGAAAGTCTTTAAGAAGGTAGGAGTTAGTGAATAGCAGTAAACCCGTTCGGGGTACTAAAGATATTCTGCCTGATGAAATGAAAGTCAGACAGGAACTGGAACAAAAGATTTTAGAAACATTTAAAAAGGCCGGATACAATTCTATTGAAACCCCCAGTATAGAAAACCTGGATTTACTTATGAGTAGTGATGCCGGAGAAAATCTTCGAATGCTCTTTACCATTACTAAACGTGGGAATAAATTAAAACCAGATGAAAATTCTAAAGTAACCGATCTTTGCGATACGGGGCTTCGTTTTGATTTAACCTTACCTCTCTCCAGATACTATTCCAATAATAAGGATAAACTCGAAAGTCCATTTAAGGCGATTCAGATAGGTAATGTTTACCGGGCAGAAAGACCCCAAAAGGGACGTTATCGTTCCTTTAAGCAATGTGATATCGATATAATCGGGGATCATACTATTGGAGCTGAAATAGACCTGATTCATACAATCAGCCAGGCACTCTTAAACGTTGGACTCAAGGATTTTACTATTCATATTAATGACCGAAAACTCTTTACTAAGATTGCCGAGGCTCATGGAATAGAACCGGATATGATAACTTCAGCTGCTATTTCAGTTGATAAACTCGATAAAATAGGACCAGATAAAGTAATAAGAGAATTAGAAGATAAAGGAATCGATCATGACAAAGCCTATGACCTTGTTCATTCGCTGGAAAATTTAAACCTGGATGAATTAAGTAAAGAAGAGGAATTCAAGGAATACTGTAATAATCTGGATCGAATTATAAAAGCCATTAATGAAACTTCCGACGGTCAATATAAAATTGTCTTTGATCCAACACTTGTAAGAGGAATGGGCTATTATACCGGACCTGTTTTTGAAGTTGAATGGGGTGATG
>CANQNI010000106.1 GCA_947625175.1 uncultured Eubacteriaceae bacterium
CTTCAACAGGAAGATCATATCCACTGGTTCCAGCTACTTCACCATTTTTAGCCCAACCCATCCATCCGATATTTGCTACGTGGGTTCTATAGAAAAGATTATACTGATTAGCAATATTTCCAGTTAAACCAAATTGGAGTGCTTCAATATGGATATCTGAATCAGTAATCCCACTAGGCTGATTACTTCCGGTCATTGTCTGCCAACCATAATTTCTTAAATAGGTATTATAAATAATATCCCCATCCAAGTTATTAATTTGAGCTTTAATAGCTTCAACTGGAAGAGACTGGCCTTCTGTTCCTGAGGTGGTTCCGTTGACAACAGGGTCCTGCCAACCAAGTGTAGTTACATAAGCGCTTGTAGAAACTCCGGTTGTATCATTGGTTCCGTAGTTATGGCTATCAATACTAGCTTTTTCCATAGCAGGGTTTCCGGTTGGTCCAGGTGCAGGCTGGTCTTTAGGAACTAATCTGATTTCGATCGCTTCCATTCTTTTGGCATAACCACTGGTTCCAGCAACCTGGTCATTTTTAGCCCAGCCAAGCCAACCAAAATCAGAAACGTGACAACGGTAGTAAACGTCATGGGTTTGACTAACAGGTCCAGTCAGGTAAATTTTAAAAGCTTCAACTCTTTTAGATTCACCCGTAGTCCCGGCAACCTGGTCATCCTGGACATAATCCATCCAACCGTAGTCTTCAACATGGGGAGAGTAAACAATATGGCTGTCTTCGGAAACACCAGTCAAGTTAATCCTTAAGGCTTCAACTCTTTTGGCCTCACCGGTTGTACCAGCTGGAGCTCCATCCTTAACATAATCCATCCAGCCATAGTCTTCTACATGGCCCTGATAGGTTACAGATTCATTTGCAGCAAAGGTAGTGGTAATTCCAAAACAGAGTAAAAGTAAACTAAGAATTGGAATAATTTTTAAAGTTAATTTTTTCACGACTTACCCTTCTAGTTAAAGTGACAAATGTTTCTGAAATTATATCATGATTTACAAATTTTTAATAGGAAAAGCGTTAAATCACTAATTAGGGCGTTAATGAATCATTTAAAATATTTCTTTCAATTATAAAAATTATATAAAATAAATATAGAAATAAAAAATAAGAATAAGAACTAATAAATATGAATACCCAGACAAAGAAATGTATCCATTGTAAAAATGAGATTCCAGGTGATGCTAAAGTATGTCCTGTTTGCCATAAGAAACAAATTTCAAGTTTTGAGCGAATCTCAACCGGTTTCTTGAGTTGTATAATAGCTGTAAGTATTGGCGGGTTAATCTTTTTTAATAAAACTGTTTCCAGAGATGATGTTAGTGCTAGCCCGCAGCCAAACCAGGAATATAGTGAATACCTTGAAGAACCAAGTTGGAATGAAACACTAGAAGAACCAGCTCAAAATACTTCTGAATCGCTTCAGTTAGGACAAACAGCCAATCTTGACGGAGTAGATGTAACGGTAAATTCAATATCTGAATGGGATGGGGGAAGCGATTATTTAAGAGATTATCTTGGCGGTGATATAATCCTTTTAATTAACATGACGATTAGAAATAATACTTCAGAAGAAATATCAACCAGCGAAGTCATGCTTAATGGCTACGCCGATAATATGAATGTAGATCAATCAATCGAAGACGATGATATATTATTTTCTGATCATTTAATTCCCGGATCTTATGAAACGGGAAATGTTGGTTTTCGAGTCCCTAAAAACTGGCAAACTTTTCAGTTAAGAATGGAAAAAGCCTTTAATGGGAAAGTTGCTTTTTATACTTTTAATAGGAGTCAACTTACTCCTTATCAAAATAAGCACCATGATGACGATCATAATTTTTACGACGATTAAAAATGAATAGACAATCAACTCAGGATGATAAACTTGCTACTATGCCGGTGACTAAGCTATTTTGGCAACTGGCACTACCTATGACGATCTCCCAGGTCGTAAATCTTCTTTATAATATGGTAGATAGAATCTATATCGCCCGGATTCCAGAAACGGGAACACTGGCCTTAACAGCACTTGGTTTATGTTTTCCAATTATTACTCTTATTATGGCCTTCTCTTATCTTTCCAGTGCAGGTGCTGCTCCCTTGGCTTCTATAGCCTTAGGTAGTAATGATAAGGAAAGAGCTAATCTGATTATGGGAAATTCCTTTATAACTTTAGTACTTATATCTATTATATTAACTTTAATATTTCTACTCTTTCCCACGCAGATTCTAACTTTCTTTGGAACCAATGATGAAACAATGCCTTTTGCCTTAAGTTATATGCGGATTTACTCCCTAGGAACTTTATTTGTCCAGTTAACACTAGGATTAAATGCCTTTATAACAGCTCAGGGATTTTCAAGAAATAGCATGATCGCCGTAATAATTGGAGCTCTTTCAAATATCATTCTTGATCCAATTTTTATTTTTATTTTAGGTTTCGGGGTAGCTGGAGCAGCTATAGCTACGATACTTTCGCAGGCTTTATCAGCTGTTTATGTTTTAGCTTTTTTAAAAGGGAATAAGACTTTACTAAAATTAAAAACCAAGTATATGAAGCCGGATTTTAAAGTTATTAGTAAGTCAATCAGTTTAGGTCTTTCTCCCTTTATTATGATCTCAACTGAGAGTTTATTATTTCTTTGTTTTAATATTCAGCTTATGAAATTTGGTGGAACCATTGCGGTTGGAGCTATGACCATTTTATCCAGTGTTATGAATTTTGCCCTAATGCCATTAAATGGATTTACCCAAGGTGCTCAACCTATTGTAAGTTTTAATTATGGTGCCGGTAATACAGAGCGGACTAAAAATGCTTTTAGGGTTCTTCTAATTAGTTGTGTGGTTTATTCATTTTCACTATGGCTACTCGTTATGCTTTTTCCAAACCAGATAGCTATGATCTTCACCTCTGATACGCAGTTAATTGATGTTTGTCACTGGGCTCTTAGAGTTTATCTTTTTGGCTGTGGTCTAATGGGTATTCAACTTGCCTGTCAGCAAACCTTTATAGCACTTGGTAAAGCAAAGATTTCAATTTTTTTAGCAACGCTTAGAAAAATTATCCTTCTGATTCCTTTTATTTTTATCTTTCCAATGTTTATAAGTGATAAAGTTTTGGCAGTATTTTTAGCTGAACCGGTAGCCGATATAATTGCGGTTTTAACGACAGCTTCATTATTCTTTATTAATTTCCCAAAGATTTTACAGGAGAAGATACATGATTAAAGCTTTAGCTCCTGCAACAGCAGGTGAGTTTATTCAAGGGATTTATCAGGGAGTTCCAGTTCTTGTGTCTGCACCAATTAATCTGTTCTCTCAAACAATTATTAAAGAAGGAAGTGGAATTAATAATTTAAAACCTAAAGGACTTAAAGTTTTAGAACTTCTAAAAGATGGATTTGGATTAACTGAGAGTCATTTAAATAGAATTGATATCATTCAAACTTCGAAAATTCCAGAATCAAAAGGAATGGCAAGCAGTACAGCTGATCTGGTCTCTCTCCTAGGAAGCTTAAATTATTATTACAAGCTTGGTTTAAGTGAACCGGATTTAGCCAAAATTTGTTGTCAAGTGGAACCAAGCGATAACATAATGTTTAAAAAGATAAATCTCTTTAATCATTATACAGGAGAGATTTTTAGGGAAAGTAATAAGATAGACGCAAGAGTTCTTCTAATAGAATTTAAAAATACAGTCGATACAGTAAGTTTTGGATATGAAACTGAATTTAAAAAATCAGAAGAAGAATTCAAGAAAATAGTAGATAAATTTTTTGAAGGTATTGAAAACAAAGATTTAAATCTACTAGCTCAGGCAACTTCTGAGAGCGCTTTTCTTAATCAGACCGCCCTGTTTAATCCTTATCTGGAAACTGTTTATGATTTGGCTTTAAAATATAATAGTCCAGGAGTTTGTATTGGTCATAGTGGAAGTGTTATTGGAATTATTTACATTAATAATATTTCAGTTCAGAAGTTATCTTATGAGATTCTAGATAAATTTGATAAGAATATAGTTTCAATTAAACCATATAAGTTTGTTCCTGGTGGAGTTAGAATTCAATATTTTTAGTGAGGTTAGTTTGAGTTTAAGTGAATTTTTCTTTAATGTTAACCTTCAGTTATTATCCATTTTTTTAGCGGTTATTTTTGACCTGTTAACAGGTGATCCGAAATGGCTCAAGCATCCAGTAGAAATAATAGGATTAGAGATAGATGTTCTAACTAAATTATTAAATCGTGGATCATATCGTAAGGTTAAAGGTCTTATTATGTGGTGTTTGGTTCTTTTAACTACTATTTTTTCTTTCTGTTTAATTCTCTATTTAAGCTTTCAGATTTCTTTTTATCTTTTTTTCTTTTTATACATTTGGTTTTTATCAACCGCGCTTGCTTCAAAGTCATTATTTCAAGCTTGTAGAAAAGCGGTAAAGCCACTTGAAGAAAATAATTTAAAAGAAGCGCGAATTTATACAGGAGAAATAGTAGGTAGGGAAACTCAAAATTTAGATAAAGATGAACTTTTAAGGGCGATACTTGAAACAGAAGCTGAAAGCGGTATTGATGGTATTATCTCACCACTTTTTTACATGTTTTTGGGGATACTTCTCTCCCGGTTAACGATTATCCTTAATCCTTTAACTATCGTTTATTTTTATAAAGCGGTTAATACTATGGATTCAATGGTTGGATACAAATTAGGAAATTTTAAAGAATTTGGATTTTTCCCAGCCCGGCTTGATGACCTGTTTAATTTTATTCCAGCCCGACTTGGTTCTTTATTATATTTCCTTTCAGCTTTAATTCAAGGTTTTAATATTAAATCAGCTCTGTCTATTTATTTTCGGGATAAAAATAATCATAGCAGTCCAAATGCCGGTCATCCTGAAGCAATGATAGCAGGTATTTTAGGAATCCAACTTGGGGGTATAAATACTTATTTTGGCCAAAAAGTTTTTAAGCCTACTATCGGAAGTGCATTTAAAACGTTGGATCCAGGAATGGTAAAGAAGGAAGAAAGAATTATTCTGGGAGCTGAAATACTAATGATTTTAATATCATCAATAATAACTTTAGTAAGGTAGAATTCCTTGAAAAAAAGATCCCAGAAATTTACCAGGATCTTGTAAATAAAATTTTTTCTAATAATTAAGTTTCTAAAGTATTATTAATAAAATTCAGACTATAACCTGTTTCTTTATGGATTCTTTCATTAGATAAACCAAGATTAGATAAACGTCGTATTTCTTTTATCTGCATTTGTTTTCTTTCAGCTTCAAATTTTTCACGTTCTTCGAATCTAGCTTCTCTAACAGCATCATTTACGATATCTTTGATCCGTCTTTCTTCAGTAAAAAAATTTTCAATCATATAATTCTGTTATCTTCTAAATTATTAAATACTTTAATTAAACCTATTAATCATTCTTTAAAGCATTGTTAATAAAATCTAAACTATAACCAGTTTCTTTATGGATTCTTTCATTAGATAAACCAAGATTAAATAAACGTCGTATTTCATTTTCTTTTATTTGATTTAATTCTGATTGCATTTGTTTTCTTTCAGCTTCAAATTTTTCACGTTCTTCGGATCTAGCTTCTCTAACAGCATCATTTACGATATCTTTGATCCGTCTTTCTTCAGTAAAAAAATTTTCAATCATATAA
>CANQNI010000107.1 GCA_947625175.1 uncultured Eubacteriaceae bacterium
CTAAAGGAAGTGGGTTTCCGCGCCAGAAATTTCTATGAATATTAAAGTACAGTTCTTTTAAAAGAGAATTGTACTTTTTATTTTTGTACAAAGATTTTGGTTTTTATATTATTTTTTAATAAAACTAATTAATATAATTGATAGAACATAAAATTTGGAGGATACAATGGCAGTAAAAAAGACTGTCAAAACAACACGAAAAGCTAAAAATGCACGTGTTAAAGGTTATAAGACACAAGAAAGTACTCCTGAACAGGATAAACAACGCTGGATTGAAGGGATCGCTTTTATTTTAATCGGAATATATTGTTACTATGCTTTTATTACTGCTACTCCTACTTTAATAGATAGAGTAATAGGAAAGTATATTTTGATGTATTTATTTGGGAATGCTGCTCCTGTACTTTGTATTTTATTAATAATTTCAGGAATACTGTTCTTAATGAATAAATTTCATCAATATAAGGAATCAATTACTTATTGCATTTTAATCTCTTTAAATTTCATGGTTATTTTAAGTGCTTTTATTCCGCATTTAACTGAGAATTATAAAGTAATTGATCTTTTTTCTTTAGCTACTTATGGAGGTTATGGAGGAATAATCGGAACTTTAATTGCTTTTCTTTTAAACACTTTAATTAGTATTTATGGAACTTTATTAGTCTGCGTTATTTTATCAATAGTAGAAATCGGTTTGATAATAAAAAATATCTTTCCTAATTTATTATTTCAAATGCAAAAAGAAGAGTTTGGCTTAGTACATTTAAAGAATAAGTATCTCGATTTAAAAGATGATATTAATCAGAGAAAAGAAAAGTTAAAGCGTGAAAAAGCGAAACAACTCAAAGAAGATGAATCTTTAGATATTAATCTTAATTTAGACGATTCCGAAACTTATGAAATTGATGATTCTGTAAATTTAAAGGATAAAGGAGACAATCAGCCCGAACTGTTTGATGAAGATTTTTTTGAATCTGAGGAGTTTTTTATTCCAGAAGAAAATGAGAATTATGAGAGTAATAACCCCTTAGATGAATACATTGTTTCAAATCTCAATCAATCTAACTTTACTCCTGATCCACAAGAGACAAAAGTTATTGAAAAAAAAAATAGTAAAAATGAAATAGATACCTATAATTTTCCTTCTATAGAATTACTTAATAAAGCGAATAACAAATCGCGAATTGATGAGAAGGAAATTAAACATAATGCTCAGAAAATAAAAGAGACTTTAGATAATTTTAAAATTGAAGCTAAAATTAGGAATTTTGAAAAAGGTCCATCAATTACACGGTATGAAGTTAAACCAGCTCCAGGAGTTAAAGTAAGTAAAATCGTTAATTTAGCAGATGATTTAGCCTTAGCATTAGCAACATCTGATATTAGAATTGAAGCTCCTATTCCAGGAAAAGATGCCATTGGAATAGAAGTTCCCAATAAACATAGTGATATTGTTCCTATTCGAGATATTATCGAGGATGATAACTTTATTAATTCTAAATTTGATCTACCTTTTACAGTTGGTAAAACTTTATCTGGACATAATATTGTAGGTGATATAGCTTCAATGCCTCATCTATTAATAGCTGGATCTACTGGTTCTGGAAAATCAGTTTGTATTAATTCAATTTTAATCAGTCTTTTATATCATGAAAAACCAGAAGACTTAAAATTAATCTTAATTGATCCTAAAATGGTTGAATTAAGTCATTATAATAAAATTCCGCATTTATTAGTTCCAGTTGTTACTGAACCTAAGCAGGCAGAAGGTGCTTTAAACTGGGCTTTAAAAGAAATGGAGGATCGTTATAATCTCTTTAAAGAATCTGGAGTAAGAGATTTAGATACTTATAACCAACTTATGATTCAAAGTGGATCTGAAAAATTACCTCGAATAGTTATTGTTATTGATGAGTTAGCTGATTTAATGATGAACTCACCTAAAGAAGTTGAAGCTGCTATTTGTCGGATAGCTCAGAAAGCTCGAGCCTGCGGAATTCATTTAATTATTGCTACTCAAAGACCTTCTGTTGATGTTATAACCGGTTTGATTAAATCAAATATTCCTTCAAGAATTGCTTTTGCTGTAGCTTCTAATACTGATTCTAGAACAATTTTAGATACCGCAGGAGCCGAAAAATTACTAGGTAAAGGTGATATGCTTTATAAACCAGTTGGATTATCAAAACCACTTAGAATTCAATGTTGTTACGTTTCTGATCATGAAATAAACAATGTTATTGAAGCAGTAAAACTCGAAGAAGAAGTTGAATATAGTGAAGAAATAGAAGAATCCATTCAACACCATGTCCGAGAAAAGGAATTAAAAGAAACAACAAAGCAAAGAGATAAATTATATGATCAAGCTATAGAAGTTGCTTTTATGAATAAACAAATTTCAACTTCAATGTTACAAAGACGTTTAGGAATTGGTTATGCCCGTGCCGGTAGAATTATTGATACCTTAGAAATGGATGGAATAATTTCTGGACCAAATGGAAGTAAACCAAGGAAATTATTAATATCGGAACAGGAATATAAAGCTTCTTAAAGAAAAGGATTGGTTTGGATATAAAAACTGTTTATATGTTATCACTTGGATGTGATAAGAATACCGTTGACGCTCAGTTTATCCTAGGTGATTTAGTTAGTGCTGGACTTTCGGTTACAGATAATATAGAAGATGCGGATTTAGTAATAGTAAATACTTGTTCTTTTATTGAGGAAGCCAGAAAGGAATCAATAGAAGCAATTTTTGATTGTATTAATCAAAAGAAGGAAGAAGCTACTATTATTGTAACAGGATGTCTTGCTCAACAGTATAAAGATGAATTAATTGAAGAGATTCCTGAAATAGATGGTTTCTTTAAACTTAATGAACAGAATGAGATTCTAAATTTTCTGAATCTAAAGCAAAATTCTCTTCCAAATCGTTATATTTCAGGACAACCTACTGCATATTTAAAAATTTCAGAAGGATGTAACAGAAATTGTACTTATTGTTCTATTCCTTTAATTAGAGGAAAACATAAAAGTATTTTACCTGAGATTTTATTTAAACAGGCTCAAACTTTAGAAGATAATGGAGTTAAAGAATTAATATTAGTTGCTCAGGATTTAACTCAATATGGAACAGATTTAGATAATAATATTAATTTTAACTATCTATTGAATGAATTAGCATCTAGATTTAATTTTAAGTGGATAAGATTACTTTATCTTTATCCGGAAGGAATTAATAATGAATTAATTCAAATAATTAAAAGTCATAGTAATATAATTCCTTATTTCGATATTCCAATACAACATACTGTAGATCGGATTTTAAAGAAAATGAACCGGTTTATTACAAAAGATCAAATAAAAGATTTAGTTAAAAAATTAAGAGAAGAATTTAATAATTCAGTCATTAGAAGTACTGTTATTGTTGGATTTCCAACAGAAACAGAAGAAGAGTTTGAAGAATTAAAAAGAGATTTACAAGAACTAAAATTTGATCGTCTAGGTGCATTTTCCTATTCTCGTGAAGAAAAAACAAAAGCTTATGAAATGCAGCCACAGATTAATGAAAATATTAAAATTAAAAGAGTAAATGAAATAAATCAAATTCAAAATGAACTAATGTCTCAAAGAAATCAGGAATTTATAAATAATACTTATGATTGTTTAATTGAGGAAGAAATTGATAAGAATAATTATATTGGAAGGATATATTCGGATGCTCCTGATATAGATAGTATTACTTATATTAATTCTTCGAAAGAACTAGCTGTAGGAACATTTGTACCTGTTAAAATTAGAGAGACTTTAAATTATGATCTTTTAGGTGATTTAGATGAATTTGCCAAATAAATTAACAATGGTTCGTATGTTGTTAATACCATTTTTTTTAATTTGTTTTGAAATAGATTTTCCAGGTCATGCTTTAACTGCTTTTGTAATTTTTGTAGTAGCTTCTTTAACTGATTTTACTGATGGTTATTTAGCACGCAAAGATAATCTAATAACTGATTTTGGAAAATTTATGGATCCTTTAGCAGATAAATTATTAACAGCATCAGCATTTGTATGTTTAACCAGTATTGGTTTTATTCCTGCATGGGTAGTGGTTATTATTTTAGCTCGCGAATTTGCCATTACTGGTCTTCGAACCTTAGCTGCTTCGGATGGAATTGTATTAGCTGCTGGAATATGGGGAAAAGCGAAAACTGTATCTCAAATGGTTGCTATTATTCTATTATTATTATATTTAATTCCACAGTTACGTTTTCCGGCTCTTTGGATGGTTGGTCAGATTACTGTTTATATTGCTACAGCCTTAACACTTTGGTCAGGAATTGATTATTTTATTATAAATAAAGATCTATTTAAAAATATGACAATGTAAAAATGGTTCAATCAATGAATTGTGAAATAATTAATGTCGGTACTGAATTATTAACTGGAGCTATCTTAAATACTAATAGTCAATTTCTTTCTTCCGAATTATCTAATATTGGAATTAATGTTCATAATATCTCAGTTGTTGGTGATAATCCAAAAAGACTTCAATTAGTATTAGAAAATGCTCTTAATAACAATGATATAATAATTTTAACTGGTGGTTTAGGTCCAACAGGAGACGATTTAACAAAAGAAGTAGTTTCAAAAGTTTTTGGAAAAAAATTAGTATTGGATAATACTGAAAAAGAACATCTTCAAAATTGGTTTAATAAACGGAATATTCCATTTACTAAGAATAATCTTAAACAGGCTTATTTACCTGAAGACAGTATTAAAATTGAAAATCCAAATGGAACAGCTCCTGGAGTTTATCTTCATGAAGATGGAAAGTATATTTTTTTATTACCTGGACCTCCTGGAGAATTAAAAGAATTATATTTTAATTTTGTTCAACCTACTTTAAAATCTTTTAACAATCAAAAGGTTGAATCACGTTTTTATAATATAACTGGTTTAGGCGAATCTTTAGTTGAAGACAAATTAAAAGATTTAGTGGAAAATCAGAAAAATCCTACTATTGCTACTTATGCTAATCTTGGTGAAATATTAGTTCGACTTACAGCAAATGGTCCAGATGCTGAAAAACTCCTTGATGAAAAAGAAAAGATAATTAAAGAAAGATTAGGAAAGTATATCTTTTCTTATTCTAATAATTCTTTAGTTAACACTATTGGAAATTGTTTAATAGAAAGAAATTTAACACTTTCTTCAGCAGAATCCTGTACGGGTGGAATGATAGGAGAACAATTAACAGCAATTCCTGGAATATCACAAGCCTATTTATTAGGTCTTATCACTTATTCAAATGAAGCTAAGATCAAAGTATTAAATGTTAATAAAAAGACTTTAGAAAAATATGGAGCTGTTAGTGAAGAAACCTGTTGGGAAATGTGTACAAATGTTCGAAAAATATTAGGTACTGATTTCGGAATTGCTACAACAGGAATAGCTGGTCCTGATGGAGGAACTCCCGAAAAACCAGTAGGATTAGTCTATACTGGATTAGCAACTAAAGATACTGTTAAAATAAAACGAAATTTATTTTATGGAAATAGAGATACTGTAAGAAAACGCACCTGTAATGTGATTTTTCAAATGTTAAGAGAAGAACTCTTTTAGGAGACTAAATGGCTAGAGCAAAAAAAACTAAAAAAGCTGAC
>CANQNI010000108.1 GCA_947625175.1 uncultured Eubacteriaceae bacterium
ATGAAATATTATACCTCAGCTGAAATAGCCCAAAAATGGGGAGTATCTCCTAGAACTGTACGGAATTACTGTGCTAACCAAAGAATTCCCGGAGCTTATCTGAAAGGAAAAACCTGGTTTATTCCGGAAAATGCAACCCGACCCGAACGGTTAAATAAGAAAAAAAGTTTGCCGACATATTTAACTAAGAGATTAAAAGAAGAAAAAAATTCTAATTTAAAAGGAGGTATTTATCACAAAATTCAAATCGAATTAACTTATAACTCCAATCATATTGAAGGGAATGATTTAACTTATAATCAGGTCCGGAATATATTTGAAACTAATACAATCGGTTTAGATGATACAGTTATAAATATTAACGACATTATTGAAACAGTTAATCATTTCAGGTGTGTTGACTTAATAATTGATAAGGTAAATCAACCTTTAAGCGAATATTTTATTAAAAAACTTCATTTTATTTTAAAAAGTGGAACCAGCGATTCAAGAAAAGACTGGATTAATGTTGGTTCTTATAAAAAGATTCCAAACGAAGTTGGAGGACAAAAAACCACCTCTCCTGAGAATGTAAATAAAGAAATTAAAAAACTCCTTTCAAATTACGAAAATAAGAATGATAAAACCTTAGAGGATCTCATTGAATTTCATTATAATTTTGAAAAAATCCATCCTTTTCAAGACGGTAATGGTCGTATTGGTAGATTGATCCTATTTAAGGAATGTCTTCGAAATAATATAGTTCCGTTTATAATTGAAAATAAACTTAAAATATTCTATTATCGCGGTTTGTCAGAATGGAAAAGAGAACGCGGATATTTAATTGATACCTGTTTATCGGCTCAGGACAAATTCAAACAATATCTGGATTATTTTAAAATTGATGAGAATTAACTGTATTTCTTTTATTTTATTCACATTTTTTTCATATAACTTCGTTTAACAAAAAAAACCAACATGAGAAGGAAAAACTAGCTCTCATATTGGTTAATTTCTTTTTTCAAAATGTTTTATTGATCAGACTTAAATTTTAGTTTTATTCCTCTTTTTCTTTTTATGAATTCGAATAGTTAAATAGATTTCAAGGAGAATAGTTACAATAACAATACCTATGATAGTGAATGAGACCCAACTTGTATTGTATTCCCGTCCATTCTCATTGGCTCCAGCAATAAGCCTTTGATCAATGCTACCATCTCCATCATTATCAATCGAAAGCATTGTTGCCTTAGACGTATTAGCTGATGTTGAAATTTGAGTTTGAGGGGTTATGGCTATCTCGTTAAAATAACGATAATCTTCATATTCTCCATTTTCATCCATTAAACCAATCTGATAATTCATACTTCCCTCACCGGTTCCGGAAATAGAAATATCATAATTGGGACCTTCTTTTAAGCGAAGAACCTTAACTTTATCACTTGGATTTTCCGGATCTTCACTATCCTGATAAGTTAAAACACCAAATGACGTTTTAGCGAAACTCTCTGTATTGCTTGAATCTAAAACTTCCCCATCGTGTTCAACTTTAACGTTAACGGGACAAGCTGCTTTAACATAGATATATCTATTTCCGCTGACAAAGTTAGCTATTAAGTCGAAGATATCATATAAATTTTCCTTACCTCCGGCTTCAAAATAGGAAGAAGGACTCGCCATTTTTTCTAAAAGATTCGATGCTTCTGTCGAATCTCCAACTGCATCAAAGAAACCTAAGGTATAAATATATTTATTATGGTTTTTTAAATATTGACAATAATTAATTAATTCATCCTTATTCATACCAGAATTAGGAAGTCCATCAGTCATAACGACAAAAGTTTGTTGTTCAGTATCACTTTGGTTACTTAGGAGATTACTAAATTCTAAACCAGCTCCCATATCAGTATCACCAGCACCATCTCGAGCCATACTGTCAATAGCTCGTATTAATGGTTCTTCTTCATGTTGATAATCAAAAATAAGTTTAGGTGCCGATTCAAAAGCCACAATTCCAACATTAACATCTTCCTGCAAAACAACACTAATGAAATTTTTAGCGGCTTCCTTAACCTTTTCAATTGGTTCACCATCCATACTACCCGAGATATCTAAGACTAAAGTAACATCTTTTTTGGGAGCATCAGGATCACTATTAACTATAAGTTTATCGCAGTTTATCTTATTTAGATTTCTAATATAATTCTCACAAAGCTTGATTTCATAATCATAACTTTCACTTGAAGCATTATTCCACCATCTGATTAATGGCGAAACGGCTGAATCATTGCTCTTTGTTAAATTCTCTTTATATTTATTAAGCGCATAGATTTCACTGAAAATTTCTATATTTTTTAAGTGATGAACTTTTTCTGCGTTAAAATAACTTGGATCATCCCCAAACTGTAAAGCTGAAAAAGATAGAGCTGATGTAGCTGCCTGTTCCAAAGTAGCTGCCGAGCGGATAAGATCAATGTTTAACATGACTGTATCATTAGCAGTTAAAAACTTATTTGCCAACATACCAATCGTATATCCAACCTGGATAGCATTAGCTGTAGCTGAAAGATTAGAAACGGTTTCAGCTGGTAATCCTGCTTTTAACTGAGCTTTAAGAAAGAAATTTTTTATTTGTGATTCATAAATCTTTTTAAAAAGATTATAGGTAGGTTTACCGGTATATTGAACATATTCTTTGGCATATTCGATTCCTTTGGTTTCAGGATCTAACATATTGATATAGGTTTGAATAGAACTTGATAATTGTCTGAATTCATCTGTTCCTATAGCAGGATCCTGATTGTGCATTTCTGCCTGAACCTGAATATCATTTAATGCCTGTTTGAAAGCTTCTGAAGTTTCCAGATAAGCATTAACAGTAGCAGCAAAATTTAAATAATCTTTAACACTTTCAGCATAAGATAACCAGTCGAGTACTTCGGAAACATTATCTGTAACCCCAGAAGAAGTTTTAAAGAAATCTTTATATTTCTCCTTAAGAGCACTATTTTTAAAGAGTCCGCTAAGTTTAGCGCTTGTATCTTCGGATAACGCTTTATTATTATTTAAAAAAGTATTAATCTCTTTTTCTGGCAAATCCAGATTATATTGATTTTTCCAGTCAACAGTTAATATGGTTACTAAATTAGTATAAATCGATTTAGTGTTAGAGACTGTTTTCTTGGCTAATTCTTCCGCCTGCCAGTTATACAGTTCTTCATCCATTAATAAATCACATAAAACAACATCATAATTGTTTTGATACCAGTTTAAAGAAATAATATTCCAGGCTTTTTCTGCTACTTCAGTTTTCTCATATCCATCACGCAGAACAGGCGCATATCGGAAAGAACCTTCATTCTTATAATCACTTGTCAGATTTTTATATTCTTCAGTATTTATAAAATTCTGATGAGATTTAACATAATTATCTTGTTCTTCCTGGGTAAGCTCTGTTTCATTCGCTTGAGCAAAAACAACTGTCATCTGATTTATTATTAAGAACACTACTAAGAGTAATGCTGCTCTTTTTAATACCTTTTTCATAACAACTTTCTAGCCAGACTAACTGATAAGATAAATAAAATCTAGAAGAAGGGTTATCCTATTTGTATTAAGTGCCATTCCGGAAAAAGGAACAATATTCTGACTTAAAAGATAATTATTAATTAAGATAACTCCAATGATAGCAAGAATTGCAATAATCAGAACGATTAATCGAATATCAATTCTCTTCCTTTTCTTCTTTTTTCCTTCCTGACTTTCCTCTGTTTCCTCATTTAATAAATCTTCAGTAACTTCTGATTCATTATCTTCTATTTCTATTTTTAAATAACTTCCACACTCTGGACAGTAAGTAGTATTATCTTCAACAGTACTGCCACAAACCGGACATTTCATTTTTACCTCGATAAACATTTATCCATATTCACAAAATAGAGAATATTGGAATTTAACATGAAACTATTTTATTATCTTATCTGAATTTTTCAACTGATATATAAAAACTCGATCTTACCTAATATCATAAGTAAAATCGAGTTTTAAAAGATAAAGATAGAGAATAAATTTTTTAATTTCTTAAAATTTCGTCTAATTCGTAATACGAATCTTCCCAACGATTAAATACCAGCTGTTCTCCATTATTATCTATTATTAATTGATCCTCCGTAACTTGAACCGGAGCATTGTTTAAAATAAGTATGTTTTGTTCTAAAGCTTCATCTGGTTCAGCTGATTCTATAGTTAAAGTTCCGTTATTATAAGAATATGAAATATCTTCTTCATTAATAAAGGCGTTTCCGCTGTTTGACTGTCTTGCTGATCCTGATGAACCATCCGAGTCCAGATTGACATTTGTTTGAAGTCCGTTTTCTTCACTATACCAGATGCCACTTATTAAACCAGACTGAGTACTTTCAGAACTGTTGGATTTTGAATTACTAGACTGGGTACTGTCTATTGCAGGTGTTTCGGCTGAAACAAATTTTAATGATTGGCCTTCTGAACTTATTTCCAGTGAATCCCCGTCAAACGTTAAATCCATTTTACTGTTCTGAGTCCGACCATCTACGTCCATTGTCAAATTAACAGTTGCCGTATTATCTCCTGTTTCTTCAAACGTATAATCAAAGGTATAATTAACTTCTGCTTTGTCATCTATTATAGAATATTGAATTCCAGTATCATCACTGTTCAATGTAATACCTATTGTCTGGGAATCATAATCCGTTTCCTAACTGTTATTATATAATTTTTCTTTTAAGCTTGCTATAGATTCTGAACTGGACTGACAACTTGTCATTAGGAACAGACCCAATACTAATATAAAAAACTTTAAGTATTTCATAGACTTATTTTAAATTTTAACTGTAAAATCAACGTTACCGAGTTTTAACTGATCACCGTTTCTTAACTGATAATATTCGCCTGGTTCCAGTTTTGCATTATTTAGATAGGTTTTATTAGTAGAATTTAAATCACTGACCAGAAAATCATCTTCATAAGCGTTAATACTTATATGCTGTCCACTAATGATCTTATTAGGAATAACAACGTCACTTAAGGAGACTTCACTTCCAACTTTACTGGGAAATTCAGTTATTCTCAGTTCTAATCCATTTCCTTCAAGAGTTACCGAATTCGTTGATTGTGTTTTAGATTCATCATCTGCTTTATTTATCTTATCAACGATTAAATCTTTTTCTTCTTTAAACTTTGATCCTATTAAATTTGCTCCTTTTTGAGCAAGATCTTTGGTCTGACTGGTTACCTGATTTATTTTTTTATTGTATCCCTTTAAATTTAACGTAGCTACTGCTATGTAATGCCCCCTGTCAAGTAAAATTTTTATTTTTTTGCCGAAGGGGTTTTTAGGGCGTAAGATACCCTTACCATAAGATATAATTTTTTCTCGATTTAAAATTGATCATTTATCCATGGATAAAATAGTTTTTCATCGGCGGATCCAGCCTTGAATCGCCTCCAGTCTACTATTAGCCATCCTACCAGATCAAGAAATCTGATTCATAGCTAGTAAGTCTTAAATATCTGGTTTGCCCGCTAATAGCCCGGGAACTATTAACTTAACTAACATCTTTTAAAAGATTTCAGCTGCGAATCTTTTAAGGAGAGCCTGGCTTAATTAATAGAAAGCAAACTGGAAGGG
>CANQNI010000109.1 GCA_947625175.1 uncultured Eubacteriaceae bacterium
TTGATGATACTGTTTATCCAATGGATTCGAAGACTTTAAGCAAAAGCGAGTTCGGTGATAAAAACAGTTGGAATTCTTCCTTTGAGTTTTTATATGGAAACGTTTGGGAATATTCCTTCAAGATAACCCAGGTTGTTCCTGAAGCCGCCCTCTACAAGTACCAGTTTATTGAATCAGGAAATGGAACCAATAATTATACCTTTGATTATATCTACGGTCAGGGGACCACTGAAATGACTATAATCACTCACTGGAATGAAGTTAATGAAGCATTAAAACCTGAGTCACTGAGTATTGACCTCTATAGTTTTAATGATAAAAATAATCCGGAAAGAAGTATTCTAACCAGTGGTGAAGGTAGTACCTGGACCGCTCAGGTTAGTGGGCTTAAAGATAATCCTGATAATTATTATATTGTAGTAACCGATTTGGATTCTGGCCTTTCAAGTGTAGTCAGTAAAGGGGAATCCCCCAATATCTATATTAATAATATTACTCAAAATAGTACTCCGGTTGAAACGGATAGTCCAAAGTCAATGAGTGATTCAGTTTCCGGTCTGGTCCGCTCGGTTAATCCGGCCCAGGTCAACCGCTTTAACGGCGTTTTAAATAATATTTATCTGGATATTGGTCTTCTGGTTTTAATCGGTTTAGTTACTACTATAGCTGTTTTAAAACATCGAAAAATAATTCGAAATATGAAGGATAAAAATGAAAAAAATAGAGATTGAACTGGATGATAAACTATATGCTGATGTAACTGAACTTTATACTGAACTGGGACTCGATATTAAAACAGCTGTTAATATGTTCTTACATAAATCGCTTCAAAAGGAAGGTATTCCTTTTAAAGTAAAACTATCTAAACCAAAAAAACAGGTTAAAGAATCTGTTATAGAGAGTCCAATAATTAACGATTTGAACTTCTAGCCCGAAAATGCGGGCTTTTTTTAAATTTTAGAGAAAGTAGCCTGTACGGATACATTATCAATCTGGCCAAGTTTCCCGTTTAATTCATTGATCTGATCAGTTGGTGCATCAATAGCGATACTGATAATATTCAAATTACGCTTACGGTAAGGAATTCCCATCCTGCCAATAATGTAATCACTATAGTCATGAAGAATACGGTTTACTTCTCCAGATGAATTTATATCTGAAATGATAATACCTATAATAGCTACACGGTTATTTTCCTGTTCCATTTTTTTCTCACTATGTATTTAATTAATACCGATTATAACACGCTTGAGGTTAGACCTGAGGAAATTTGGAAATCTTTAGGTTGGAAAAACCAGAAGGTTTCAGAAGAATTAAAAGAAAAAACAGAATCTATCATTGATAAAGCAAAGCATTTAATTAAACCCAAGTCGGTTCTTTTAACCGGTGATTTAGTTAAAACGGAGGATTCCTTGAGTTTCTACGGCATAGAACTTGGGGGTAAGACGATTAAAAACTTTCTGGAAACCTCTGGCTCGGCTGCCCTGATGGCTGTAACACTTGGAATTGAGATAGACCGGGAGATAAAAAGACTCGAGCGAACCGATTTAACCTCAGCCCTACTCCTGGATGCTTGTGCCTCACTATTGGTTGAAGCCCTCTGTGATAAAGTTTCAGACGACTTGGCTCTAGAAATGAAAGAAGAAAATCTCTATACGACTGAACGCTTTTCACCTGGATACTCAGATTTACCACTTGAACTTCAACCTAAACTTCTTAATCTTCTTGACACTCAGCGTAAACTGGGACTTACGACTACTTCGACTAATCTTTTAATCCCCAGGAAGTCTGTAACTGCTTTTATAGGGATAATGGATAAACCCAGAGAGATAAGAAGCAGTAGGTGTAATAACTGTATTTTAAAAGGAAAATGTAAGTACGGTATTTGTTATCATGAAACCTGATATAAACTATTTAAAGAAACCCTTATATTTTGATGGCGCCTTCGGGACGATGCTGCAAAAGAAAAATGCAATAGGTCTAGGAGAGTTGCCACCAGTACTGAATATAACAAAGCCTGATATTATCCGGGAAATTTATAATGAATATGTATCAGCCGGTTCAGATGTTGTTACGACTAATACCTTTGAAGCTAACCGGTTAAAACTGAAGGATTCGGGTTATTCAGTTGATGAAATTGTTAAAGCTGCTGTAGCTATAGCTAACAGTTCTAAGGCTGAATACTCGGCTTTAGACATAGGCCCAACTGGTCAACTTCTTGAACCAATGGGAAATCTTTCTTTTGAAGAAGCTTATGATATCTTTAGTGAAATCGTTAAAGCTGGAGAGGATCAGACAGACTTTATTATTCTCGAAACCTTCTCTGACTTACTTGAAATAAAAGCTGCCCTGTTGGCTGCCAAGGATCATTCAGAATTACCGGTGATTGCCTCTATGACTTTTTCAGATGATGGTCGTACCTTTACCGGAACAGATCCTATTACAGCAGCCATCACCTTACAGGAACTGGGAGCTGATATAATAGGAGTGAACTGTTCTTTAGGGCCTGGAGATCTTTTACCAATCGTTAAAAAGATTTTATCTGTCGCCCAGGTACCAGTAATAGTTCAGGCCAATGCCGGCCTCCCTCAGATAATTGATAATAAAACAGTTTATACGATTACTCCTGAAGAATATTCTGATTATGTTCTTGAAATGGCCCAAAACGGCGTTAGTGTTATTGGGGGCTGTTGTGGAACCGATCCGGACTATATAAGAGCCATTAAAGAAAAAGTTGACCAGATTAAAATCCCTGAGGTAAAAAATAAAAAGAGAACCGCTCTGACTTCGAGTACAAAGACAACTTATCTTGATGACGGTATTAAAATAACCGGTGAGAGGTTAAATCCAACTGGAAGGGATAATTTAAAAGAAGCTCTACGGGCCCAGTCTTATGATATTTATATAGCAGAAAGTTTAAATCAGGAAAGAGAGGGAGCTGATATTCTGGATGTTAATGTTGGACTTCCAGGAATAGATGAAGCTGAAACTTTAAAGAAAGTTGTAAAGGAAATTTCTTCCGTTACCTCCCTTCCGCTTCAGATTGATACACCTAAAGGAAAGGCCCTTAAGGAAGCGCTTAAGATTTATCCGGGAATTCCTATAATTAATTCAGTTAACGGATCAAAGGAATCAATGGATACGGTACTTCCTTTGGCCAAGAAATATGGTGCCTGTGTCATTGGTCTACTCTTAGATGAAGAGGGTATTCCAAAGACGGTAGAAAAAAGACTTGAAATAGCCCAAAAGATTATTGATGAAGCGGCCAAATATGGCATTGATAAAAGTAAAATAATCTTTGATGCCCTTTGTGTTACAGCTTCAGCCCAACAGGAAGGGGTCATGGTAACCCTTGAAACCTTAAAGCGATTAAAAGAAGACTTTGGCGTATTAACAACACTGGGAGTTAGTAATGTTTCCTTTGGTCTACCTGAAAGGGATCTCTTTAATTCAGTCTATCTTACAGCTGCTCTTAACAGCGGACTTAACCTGCCTATTGTCAATCCGGGATCAGAACCGATAAAAGAAGTAATCGATGTCTACCGGGTTATTAATAACGAAGACCGTGAAAGTAAAAACTATATCGAGAATTACTCAAACCGCAATAGAAAAATAATAACGGATAAAGTTCAGGCTGAGGGGAGAAAGAGTAGCAGTAAAGATTTAAAGAGTTTAATTATCGATGGTCTTAAAGAAGAGGCTATTAGTGAAACAATTAAACTACTTGAAACGGTTGAGCCTGAAGTTATATTAAATGACTATATAATTAGCGCTCTTAATGAGGTCGGAGAACGATTTGAAAAAGGTGAGATTTTCCTGCCACAGCTTATGCAATCGGCTGGGGCTGTGCAGGGAGCTTTTGAACTTATAAAAAAGAAGACGGCCAGCCAGGGTCTTAATAAACTCGATAAAGGTAAAATACTTTTAGCTACGGTTAAAGGGGATATCCATGATATTGGTAAAAACATTGTTAAAATGATGTTGGAAAATTATGGCTATACTGTTTATGACCTTGGTACGGATGTAGATGCCGAAACAATTATAACCAAAGCAAAAGAACTCGATACTCCCTTAATCGGACTTTCTGCTTTAATGACAACCACAGTTGAATCAATGAAAGAAATCATTGAAAAACTGCGAGAAAATGGTTGTGATAATAAGGTAATGGTAGGTGGTGCAGTTCTAACAGAAGATTATAGTAAAATGATAGGAGCAGATTGTTACTGTTCAGATGCCCAGGCTTCAGTTAGATATGCTAATGAATTTTTTAGTGAGGTTACCAATGAATGATACACAGAAAATAGAAGAAGGTGCTATTGTTGGCGCTAAGGCAGATTTTGAAAGTTTAAATGACTGGCTTGAAAAGATAAAGAAAAAGATAGATAGTTTTGAAATAAAGAATCCAGGAACTATCTATAGCAGTTTAGCTTTCTTTAGTCTTGGTTACTTCTTTGGTCTAAAAAATAAAAGTAAAGTTAAATGGCTCTTAGAAGGAATCAGTGGGGCCATCTTTGGTTATTCAGCTATTAATTTTATTGCTGAAGTTAATAGGGCTAAAGATAAAGATAAGGATAATAAACCCGAAGAAAAGCTTAAGAATGTTCATATAGTCCATGAAGACACCAAACAGGATTAATTATGATAAAAAAATGCAGGAAGTAATTAGTTCCTTGGATGATAAGAAGAGTTTATTGCTTCATGCATGTTGCGCCCCTTGTGCCAGCTATCCGGTTGAAGAACTCGAGGACCAGTTTGATCTTACTTTATTTTTCTATAATCCTAATATTAAGTCCGAAGAAGAATTTGATAAACGTTTAAATGAACTCAAAAGATATAGTTCGGACCATAAAGCAAAAGTTATAAAAAAGGATTACAATCATAACGAATTTCTAAACGAAGTAAAAGGTCTTGAAGCGATTCCTGAAGGGGGAGCCCGTTGTCTTAAGTGTTTTAAACTCAGACTCATGGAGACAGCTAAAAAAGCAAAGGAAGAAGGGTTTGATTATTTTACAACCACCCTTACGCTTTCCCCACTTAAGAACTCTCAAAATATTAACCGGATTGGTCAGGAAGTGGCTCAAGAAACTGGAACCCAGTTTTTACCAAGTGATTTTAAAAAACGAAACGGCTATAAACGCTCGCTTGAATTATCAAAAGAATACAATCTTTACCGCCAGAATTATTGTGGGTGTGAATTTTCACTCAGAAAGGAAGAATAAATGGTTATTGTCTTTTTAGCAGAAGGATTTGAAGAAATTGAAGCTGTTACTCCAATAGATTTATTAAGACGTGCTGGAGTAGATGTTACATCAGTTGGAGTTACAGGTAATCCGGTAACCGGAAATCATAATATAACAATTACTGCCGATATTGGAATAGATGATTTAAAATTAGATGATTCTATCGAAATGATTGTTCTCCCAGGTGGTAATCCAGGTTATCTTAATTTGGAAAACTCAGAAAAAGTAAAAGAAGCTATTGAATATACGCAAAAGAATGATATTTATCTGGCAGCAATTTGTGCTTCC
>CANQNI010000110.1 GCA_947625175.1 uncultured Eubacteriaceae bacterium
GAAAAAGCTAAAAATACGACAACGGTTTTAGAAGAAAGAAAATTTAACAATAGTGAATTTAGTAGAGTTTAAAAAAATTTGAATTTCAAATTTCCAGCCTTAAGATATAAGTCTTAAGGCCTTTTTTAATATGGATTTAGATGCTTCAGTTAGTATTTTAAAAGGATTTGGAAAAAAACGAGTTGATGCTTTAGAAAAAGAAAACATCAAAACTATAAAAGATTTAATAAGTTTTTTTCCTTCTAGATATGAAGATAGAACAAAAATTGGATCTTTTGAAAACCGAGATCACGATATTACTATTAGAGCTACAATTTTAAAAAAAGGTTCTATAAGATTTATTAATAGCAAGCGAAACTTTATTATTTTTTCTGTTAAAGATGACCATGGTAATTTAGGAGAAATTATTTTCTTTAATCAACCTTATCTTATTAATCAGTTAAAACCGGATGAAACTTATTATTTTTATGGTCGAGTCAATTCTGATAAAAAATTACCTAGAATATATTCTCCTAAATTTGCTTCTATTGAAGAAACTGAATTCTTAACTATCACTCCAATCTATAAAAAAATTTCAGGGGTTCCTCCTGCTTTAATTCAAAAGACAATTCCCGAAATTTTAGGAAAGATTAAAATAGATGATTTTTTACCTGAAAAATATAAAAGTAATAATCGAATAATAGATTTAAATCAAATGTATCATCTTTTACATCAACCAGTTCAAACTAAAGATATTTATATTGCTTCAAATAGATTAAAGTTAAATGAAGCATTAAAGATTAATGCGGGAATTACTTTTTTAAAAAATGAAAAGTTAGTTACTGATTTAGTTATTAATAATTTTAATGTTTTAAAACCATTTATTAAAAAATTACCATTTGAATTAACAGACTCTCAAAAATGGGTTTTAAGAGATATTTTAAGAGATCTTGAATCAGGTTTCCTAATGAATAGAATGATCCAGGGAGATGTTGGAAGTGGTAAAACCATTATTGCTATAATTTGTGCTTATCTGTTTTGTTTAAATGGGCTTCAAGTGGCTTATATGGCTCCAACTGAAATTTTGGCAAAGCAGCATTTTGAAACATTTAAAGAATATTTTAAAGACTATAATTTTAATATCGAACTATTGGTAGGTTCTCAAAATAAAGTCGAAACTGAAAGAATCAGAGAAGGCCTCAGAAATGGAACAATCAATATAGTAATAGGAACTCATTCTCTATTTCAAGAAAATACTGACTTCTATAATTTAGGATTAATTGTAACTGATGAACAGCATCGTTTTGGTGTTAAACAACGGGGTCAGCTGGAGAATAAAGGTCAAGCCCATATTTTAGTAATGAGTGCAACTCCAATTCCGAGAACTTTAGCATTAACTTTTTACGGTGACTTAGATTTATCAGTTATAGACCAAATGCCCTTAGGTCGAAAAAAAGTAAAGACTTCTGTTCATTCTATAAAAAAATTAAATAAAATTCTGAAATTTACTGAACAAGAAATTAAATTAGGTCATCAGGCTTTTATTGTTTGTCCTTTTATCGAAGAATCTGAAGAGTTAAAAGAAGTTATTTCTGTAGATAAAGCCTATCGAGAAATTAAAAAGAAGTATGGTAAACATTTTCGAATAGAATCACTACATTCAAAGTTAAGTAATGATGAACAGGAAAAGATAATAGATCGGTTTAATAATGGAGAGATAGATTTGCTCATTGCTACATCCATTATTGAAGTTGGTATAAATGTTCCTAATGTTTCAGTCATTATTATCTTAAGTGCTGATCGTTTTGGATTATCGCAATTACATCAATTAAGAGGTCGAACTGGTAGAAGTAGTATTCAATCTTATTGTTTTTTATTATCTGATAATCAAAACGAGATAACTCGGGAAAGGTTGAGTATAATAGCTAATTGTCATGATGGCCAAAAGATTGCTGAAGCCGATTTAAAATTAAGAGGACCTGGTGAATATTTTGGTTTTCAACAAAGCGGTTTTAATAGTCTTCGATTTATTAATCCTCTTAAAGATAAAAAAGTTTTTGAACAAGCCAAAGATTTAATAGAAGAAATTTTTAAATCTAAAAAAGCTGAAGATATGATCTGTAAAGATTACTTAATAAAAGAATTTAATAATGAATCTAAATATATTACATTAGACTAATGAGAATAATATCCGGAGAAAGAAAGGGATTAGCTTTAACAAATATTCATGGTAATTGGATACGACCAACAACTGATAAAATTAGAGGTGCTATTTTTTCCAGTCTTCATAATTATTTTAGTTCGATTAATGGCTTTATTGATTGCTTTGGTGGTAGTGGAGCTATGGCTATAGAAGCTGCTAGTAGAAATATTAAAAATATTTATTGTTTTGACAATAATAAAAAGAGTATTAAAGTTATTAAAGAAAATTTAAACAAAGCTCATTATAATAAAGAAATTCATTTATATAATTTATCAGCAAAAAAAGGACTAGAAATTTTAAAAACTAGAAAATTTCAAGCTGATGTTTTCTTTATGGATCCACCTTATAAAGATATAGATTTAGTTTATGAATTACTTGAAATAATAAAGTCTAATAAATTAATCGCACCTGTTGGTTTAATAGTGATTGAACATGATAAAAGTGATATAATTCAGCTAAATGATAGTTACAATATCATTAAAGAAAAGAAATATGGTAACACTATAGTTACTTACCTTGAATTAAAATGAAACGAGTAGTTTATCCAGGATCTTTCGATCCTATTACTTTAGGACATATGAATATTATTGAACGAGCTTCCAAAATATTTGATGAAGTTATCGTTCTTATAATGAAAAATGTAGATAAACAAGGCTTTTTTTCTTATATTGAAAGGGAAAAACTTTTGAAAAAAGCTACTATGGATTTAAAAAATGTAAAAGTTGATATTAGTACTGGTTTATTAATTGATTATATGAATCGTCATAATATTGACACTATAGTAAAAGGATTAAGAACAGTTATTGATTTTCAATATGAAGAAAATATGGCTTTAGTTAATAGAACTATTGATCCAAAAATAGACACTGTATTTCTTTTATCAGATCCTGAATATATTATGGTAAGTGCTAGTAATGTCAGGGAACTATTATCATATAATGCTGATATAACAGACTTTGTACCTGCTAGTATAAAAGAAGAAATTTATAATTTTATGAAATAATAAATAATGAGTAAAAAAACTAAAATATTAGATTTACTGAATGAATTAGAATCATTGATAGAAACTGGCAATACTTTACCGTTTTCATCAAAATCTTTAATTAGTTCTGAAGACGCTCTGGAAATATTAGATGAATTAAAAGATGAACTTCCAAAGGAAATTGAAGAAGCACAATCTATAGTTAATCAAAAACAACAAATCTTACTTGAAGCTCAACAGGAAGCAGATAATATTCGTAACACTGCTCAAAATGAAGTTAGAGAAATGATTGATGCCAATGAAGTAACTAGATTAGCTAATAATGAAGCCGAAAAAATTTTAACGAATGCTCAAAATTCAGCTAAAGAAATTAGAATTGGTACTCAAGAATATGCTTTTACAATTTTAGATAGTTTAGAAAAGAAATTAAAAATTTTGAACGATGAAGTTCAAAAGAATAAAGATGATTTAAAAGTGATGAATTAAAAGGAGCTATTAAGCTCCTTTTTTTAAACAAAAAAATGGAATTAGGAAAAAGAGATAAATTAAAAGTAAAAGAATTTACAGAACATGGAGCAATTCTAGAAGATTCAGATGAAAATATAGTTTTATTACCTAATAAAGAAACTGAAAATCTAAAAAAAGATGATCTAATTGATGTTTTTATTTATAAAGATTCTGAAGATAGACTAATAGCTACTAAAGAGGAACCTTTAATTCATTTAAATGAATTCGTTCCTTTAAAAGTAAAGGAAGTAACAAAAATAGGAGCTTTCCTAGACTGGGGTTTAGAAAAAGATTTATTATTACCTTTTTCGGAACAAACTATAAAAGTTACTGAAGGAGAGAAATATCTTGTTAAACTTTATGTAGATAAAAGCGATCGATTAGCAGCTTCAATGAAAATTTATTCTGATTTAGATTTGAATTCACCTTATAAAAAAGGTGATTGGGTTAAAGGTACAATTTATGGAATTAATTCTGAATTAGGTGCTCTGGTTGCAGTTGATAATAAGTATAATGGGATGGTTTTAAAAGATGATTTTAATGAAAGTATTAAAAACGGTAATAAAGTAAAGTTAAGAGTCGTTAGAGTCAGAAATGACGGAAAATTACAATTATCTCCTATTAAGAAAGCTTATAAAGAAATAGATTCAGATGCTTTAATGATAGTAAAAGCTTTAAAATTAAATAAAGGTTTTATCCCTTTTAATGATAAAAGCTCACCAGAAGCTATTAGAGCTGAGTTTGATATAAGTAAAGGAGCTTTTAAAAAAGCCCTTGGATTTTTATTAAAAAAAGGTTTTATTAAACAAACTGAAGATGGGATTCAAGTAATTGAAAAATAAATCTAAAGTAGTAGTTTTAAAATGTAATTCCTATGACCCAAAACTAATTCAGGAAAAATTAGAGTATGGAATTAGATTGTTGGGTGGAATAAACAAATTTATTAACCAAGAGGATAAGTTACTCATAAAACCAAATTTTCTTGTTCCCAAAAAACCAGAGGATTGCGCAACAACTCATCCAGCAGTTTTTGAAGCTTTACTGAATATCTTAAAAGAAAATAATTTTAATTACATCAAATATGGAGATTCTCCTGGTGCTGGAAAATCAATTAATGTTGCCAAATCTTCTGGATTTTACGATATAGCAAAAAAATATGATGTTGAGTTAGCTGATTGTGATCATGGTCAAACTGTTTCTTATTCTGAGGGCTTTAAAACTAAAGCTTTTGATTTATCCAATGGGATAATTGAAGCTGATTCCATTATCAGTTTATCTAAAATGAAAACTCATGCTTTAACCAGGATAACTGGCGCTATTAAAAATCAATTTGGTTACATTTACGGATTAAATAAAGCTGGTTATCATAGTAAATTTCCAGATGTTCATGAGTTTAGTCATTTTCTTATTGATTTAAATTCCTATAAGAAACCGAAACTTTTTATTATGGATGGTATAGTGGCAATGGAAGGGAATGGGCCAAAAAATGGTGATCCAATACCAATGAATGTTTTATTAATTTCAGACGATCCTGCTGCAATTGATACAATATTTGCTCATCTTGTTGATTTAGATCCAATGTTTGTTCCAACTTTACAAATTGCTCGAGATAGAGAATTTGGGGCCACTAGTTTAGAAGAAATAGAATTATTAGGAGATGATATAAAGTTAATTCGAAACCCTAATTTTAAGGTAGAACGAGTACCGGCAAAAGGAGAAGTTCCAGGCTTAGGTAAATTAAAATATATAAAAAATTTAATTACTAGACGTCCTGTAATTAATAAAGAAAAATGTGTAAAATGCG
>CANQNI010000111.1 GCA_947625175.1 uncultured Eubacteriaceae bacterium
GTTTATTGCCTTGTTTATCTTCAAAGGTTGAAGATAAACAGATAAAGCTCTTACCACCTTTTGACCGATAAGCACCCAGGACAAAATCAAGCTGACCACCAGCACCAGATATATGTTTTAATCCGGAAGATTCTGATTCAACCTGGCCGGTTAAATCGATATCAACAGCGTTATTAATAGAAATGAAGTTATCCAGTTTTGAAATACTTTCAATATCATTCGTATAACTAACCGGTGCCGACATAACTGCCGGGTTATTATTAATGAAATCGTAGAGTTTTTTGGTTCCGGCTCCAAAAGCAAAAGCCATTCGCCCTTTATCAATACTCTTTGTTTTACCCGTAATTTTTCCAGCATTAGCTATATCAACAAAAGCATCGACAAACATTTCAGTGTGAACGCCTAAATCTTTGAGGTCAGATTCAGCTATAAGACTACCTACAGCGTTTGGCATTCCCCCAATTCCTAATTGAAGTGTTGCTCCATCAGGAATTTCATTAACAATTAGTTCTGCTACTTTCTTATCAACTTCTGTTGGTTCTGCAGAAGGAAGTTCGGGCAGTGGATTATTATCACTTTCAACTATCATATCCACATCATCAATATTAATTGAGTTTTCAAATCCACCTAAAACTACAGGAACATTTTCATTAACTTCAACAATTATTTTCTTGGCTTTTCTAGCCACAGCTGCTAAGTGAGAGGCTGAAGGACCAAAGTTAAAATTACCAAATTCATCCATTGGAGAGGTAACAAAGACTGCTACATCAACATCTTCATCCATATCATCATAATACTTTGGCAATTCAGAATAACGGAGTGGAGAATAGAAAGAGTACCCTTCCTTCATAGCACGTCGTTCAATTCCGCCCATATGCCAACTATTCCAGGTAAGATGATCCTTTGGATTTTCAATCTTAAAAATTTCCGGTTGCTTCATTAAAATACCACCGCGGAATTTTAGATCTTTTAAATCATCCTTTTCTATTTTCTTGGCTAAAGCTTCATCCACTTTTTCTGGAGTAGTTGCGCACCAACCATAATCGATCCAATCACCGTTTTTAAAAACCTCAACAGCTTCTTCTGCTGATACTACTTTTTCGTCGTATTCTTTTTTATAATCTTTCATAGTGTAAAAAGCCGCAGCCAGGTATTTAACGTAGCTGCGGTCTTAAAATCTTATTGATGAGCTTCCTGATTCTTCTTTTCGTTTTCAGCCTTAACCAGTTCAGTAATCATTGGAACAATCTTAAGACCATCACCAACAATACCAACATCAGCTACATTAAAAATTGGAGCTGATTCATCTTTATTAATAGCGATAATCATATCTGATTCTTCCATTCCGGCTAGATGTTGGATGGCACCAGAAATACCAACAGCAATATAAAGATTAGGACGAACAGTTTTTCCAGTTTGTCCAACCTGTCTATCCTTTTCTACCCAACCAGCATCAACAGCAGCACGACTGGATGAAACGGTTCCACCTAGTGCATCGGCTAAATCTTCTAAAATCTTGAAGTTTTCCGGCGACTGCATTCCACGACCACCTGAAACAAGAATGTTGGCATCCTGGATATCCATCTTATCCTGAACTTTTTTAATCTGGTCAATTATTTCCATATTAACGTGTTCATCAAGATCAGGAACTTCGAATTCAATTATTTCAGCTTCACGGCCTGGTTCGCGTTGTAACTTCTGCATAACACCAGGACGAACGGTAGACATTTGAGGACGATTATCCGGACAGGCAATAGTAGCCATGAGGTTACCACCGAAAGCTGGACGGGTCATTAAAAGTCCGTTATCATCTTCATTTATTTCAAGTTTAGTACAGTCAGCTGTTAAACCGGTATGGCAACGTGCAGAAACACGTGGTGCCAGGTCACGACCAATAGCGGTAGCTCCGAAGAGGACGATTTCCGGTTTGAATTCGTCGATAACGGTTGTCATAGCGTGAACATAGGGTTCAGTCATATACTTTTTAACAGCCGGATCATCAACAACGATTACACGGTCAGCACCATATTCAGCCAGAACCGGTGGAATGTCTTTAATATCATTTCCAATAACAGTAGCGGTAACATTAGTATCCAGATCCTGAGCTAGTTCGTGTCCTTTTCCAATTAATTCTAAAGAAACAGGTGTTATTTCTCCATCAACTTGTTGAACAAAGACCATTACACCTTTATATTCTTCATTACTCATATATTAAACTCCTATTCATTTAGATAATGAATTTTTCT
This sequence comes from uncultured Eubacteriaceae bacterium, assembly GCA_947625175.1. GTDB lineage: Bacteria > Bacillota > Clostridia > Eubacteriales > Eubacteriaceae > CANRHG01. Next base: position 2,247 of record CANQNI010000111.1, read on the forward strand.
TTTAATTTCTCAAGCACAAAGTCCGCAGATTGTTGAGGATCATAATTTACAACAACGCCAGGTTCCTTTAGGGCTTTAGGGAATGATTTCATAACTCTGGTTGGTGATCCTTTAAGACCAATATTACTATCATCAATATCCAGATCGTCACGATTCATAACTTTAATTTCTGTTTCAAAGGCATCATGAATTCCACCAGGAGTCATATAACGTGGTGTATTCATTTCGCCTAGAGCAGTAAGTAGAGCCGGCATTTTAACTTTTAGAATATCAGAACTGTCTTCATACTGACGTTCTACAATAACTGAATCACCCTCAACTTTAATGTCATTGGCATAAGAAACATTTGGTAATCCAAGATGTTCCGCAATCTGTGGTCCAACCTGAGCTGTGTCACCATCAATAGCCTGACGGCCAGTGATAATTAAATCAAAATCACCTAAATTTTTAATAGCAGAAGCGAGTGTTGAAGATGTTGCCCATGTATCAGCTCCACCTAAACGTGGGTCAGTTACCAGATAAGCTTCATCTGCACCCATAGCTAAAGCTTCTCTTAAAACTTCATCAGCCTGAGGCAGTCCCATCGTAATAACCTTAACGGTTACATCATCCGGATTCTTATCTTTAATTTCCAGGGCAGCTTCCAGACCTGCCTTATCATCAGGATTCATAATTGAAGGAACACCATCACGGATTAAAGTTCCTTTAACTGGATCTAACTTAACTTCATTGGTATCTGGAACTTGTTTTGTACAAACTATTATATTCAATCGATTTCCTCACTAATTAAGTAATGCACCGGAAATTACCATACGTTGAACTTCACTGGTTCCTTCGTAGATTTCGGTAATCTTAGCGTCACGCATCATACGTTCAACCGGATAATCTCTGGTATAACCATATCCACCAAATAACTGGACACATTCGGTTGTTACTGCCATTGCAGTTTCAGCAGCAAATAATTTAGCTGTAGCTGCTTCAAGAGAATATCTCTTTTTAGTATCCTTAGCGATTGCAGCTAAATAAACCAGATTCTTGGCAGCCTGTATACGGGCATACATATCGGCAATTTTAAACTGGGTGTTCTGGAATTTGGCTATTGGACGACCAAATTGTTTTCTTTCTTTAACATAAGCGATAGCTTCATCAAGAGCTCCTTCAGCGATTCCAAGGGCTTGTGCAGCAATACCAATACGACCACCATCAAGTGTCGTCATGGCAATAGCAAAGCCTTTTCCTTCTTTACCGAGTAGAGCATCTTTTGGCAGGTGAACATCTTCAAAAACAAGTTCTGTAGTTGATGAACCACGAATACCCATTTTCTTTTCTTTGGTACCAATGGTAAATCCTGGTAAATCTTTATCTACGATAAAAGCTGAAATACCGCGGGTTCCTTTAGAAGGATCGGTCATGGCAAAAACAATATAAGTATCAGCTTCACCACCATTAGTAATAAAGATTTTACTACCGTTTAGAATCCATTCGCCTAATTCTTCATCGAAAACAGCTTTGGTCTGTTGTCCAGAAGCATCAGTACCGGCATTTGGTTCAGTTAGCGCAAAAGCACCCAATTTTTTACCGCTCGCCAGGTCTTTTAAATATTTTTCTTTTTGAGCTTCTGTTCCGAACTTTTTAATAGGATCAGTTCCTAAAGAGGTATGTGCAGAGATAATAACACCAGTAGTAGCACAAACTTTTGAAATTTCTTCTACTAATAAGACATAAGCTAGTGTATCTAGTCCCTGTCCACCATATTTCTTGTCAAATGGAACACCGAGAAAACCATACTTTTTTAATTTTTCGACTGTTTCTCTTGGAAAACGTTCTTCTTCATCAACTTCAGCTGCAATAGGTTTTACTTCTTTTTCAGCAAAATCTTTATAGAGCTGTTGAAGCATTTGATATTCTTTACTTAGTTGAAAATCCATTCAAATCTCCTGAAAAATGAGAGAATTAAGAATATAAATATTCTTAATTCTCTGAAAATTTCTATTTTTTACTATAATCGTAGAAACCTTTACCAGTTTTTCTGCCGAGTTCACCAGCACGTACTTTCTTTCTTAGTAGTGGAGCCGGAGCATATTTATCTAGGCCTGTTTCATTATGGAGAACTTCCATGATGGCCAGAACGATATCAAGACCGATTAAGTCTGCTAATTCCAACGGACCCATTGGATGGTTAGCACCTAATTTCATAGCTGTATCGATATCTTCTACACTGGCTGTTCCTTCTGACAATACGGTAATACCTTCATTTACATATGGAACCAGGATTCTGTTTACAACAAATCCAGGAGCTTCCTGTACTTGTACTGGAGTCTTTCCGATATCTTTTGCGATTTCTGTAATTTCTTCAACAGTTTCTTGCGGAGTGTTCTGACCCTGGATAACTTCAACCAGTTTCATAGCTGGAACAGGATTAAAGAAGTGCATTCCAATAACATCACGGCCGGCACCATTAGCAATTTCGGTAATTGAAAGTGAAGAAGTATTAGAAGCGAATTTAGCATCATCTTTAACGATATCGTTAAGTTCTTTAAAGAGTTCTTTCTTAGCTTCCATATCTTCTAGGGCAGCTTCAACAATTAAATCACAATCTGCAACGTCTTCTTTGAGACCAGTTGTAATTTTATTTAAAACTTTGTCAGCTTCTTCTTGTGTCATTCGACCTCTTTGAACCTGACGTTCAAGACCTTTAGCGATCTTTTCTTTTCCTGCGTCTGCCCATTCCTGTTTAATATCAGTTAAAACTACATCATAATCATCTGCCTGTGCAAATGTTTGAGCAATACCACTGCCCATGGTCCCTGCACCAATTACACCAACTTTCATTCAAATCTCCTATTAATTTATTTATTCTTATAAGGTTCGTGTTTTCTCTTTTCTACGAAAGCACTCATTCCTTCTTTTTGGTCTTCAGTTTCGAAACATTCACCAAAATCGGTTTCTTCAGTTACAATCGCTTCATCCATTGGTTGATCAATTCCGGTATTCATCGCATGTTTTGATTTACGAACTGCTATTGGAGCATTTCCGGCGATTTTAGAAGCGAGTTTTTTAGCGTTAGGTATCAGTTCTTCAACGGTGTAAACTTCATTTACGAGACCAAGATCTTTTGCCTGATCCGCTTTAATATTATTTCCGGTATAGATAAGTTCCTTGGCTTTTCCCATAGGAATCAGACGCATTAAACGCTGGGTCCCACCAAAGCCTGGTGTAAT
>CANQNI010000112.1 GCA_947625175.1 uncultured Eubacteriaceae bacterium
TGTAAAGGTTTCATTTTGACTCCGATTTGAGTTTAATTATTTACTAGAAAAATTTTATTTATTAGTAATATATTTCCAATTTTTGGTTATTTAATAACTAAGAAAATTTAATCGAGATAATTATGAATAATGATTTACTTGAATTTCTAACTATTTGGACTTTGGAAAGCGAAGAGCAAGAAAAATTAAAGGAGTTGAAAAATAATTTAAATAATAAATATTTTACTATTAATGGTATTCCTGTAAGTAATGAAGAGCTCCAGGATTATTTAAAGTTTTTAGAAAAACAAGCTGATCAGATTTTAGAGGAAATTGAAATTGTAAAGAAAAACGATCCAAATTTTAATTAACCATATTTATCAAATTCTGAATACCTAATATCGTTGTAGTTTACTTAAGTAATATTTTATAATATTATTAGAATTTACTTTAAAGAATTCAATTTTGATCACTAAGGTAATTTAATGGAAAAACCTAAAATCTTATTAATTATTCCAGCTTATAACGAAGAAGAAAGTATTTTAAGGGTTTGCAGAGAGATTGAAGCCGTCAGACCAGATATTGATTATGTGGTTATAAACGACGGTTCTACTGATAATACAAAACAGGTTTTAGAGGAAAACAATCTCAATCATATAAATCTAGTTACTAATCTGGGAATAGGTGGTGCTGTTCAAACTGGCTATAAATATGCATTAGAAAATGGTTATGATATAGCTATTCAATATGATGGTGATGGTCAGCATGATGTCAATTATGCAGCAAATATATGTGAACCACTAATAAATGGGGAAGCGGATTTTTGTATTGGTTCACGTTATCTTGATAAAACGACCAGTGGATTTCAATCAACTCCTATGCGTAGATTTGGTAAAAATATTATTTCTTCGATAATTAATACCTTTTGGAAATTTAAAGTTACGGATCCAACTTCTGGTTTTAGAGCAGCCAATAAGAAAATTATTGAAAAGTTTGCTTCCGATTATCCTTCTGATTATCCAGAACCAGAAACTTTAGTTAGTGTTCTCAAGGATAATTTTAAAGTTACTGAAGTTCCGGTAAATATGAGAGAAAGAGAAACCGGGACATCTTTTGTTTCTATTGGTTCTAGTAGTTTTTATATGATAAAAGTTTCCCTGGCTATAATTTTAGATAGTATTTTTAAACAGAAATAAGGTGTAATTTTGACTATAACTCTTCAATTAGCTTTAATAGGAATCACGCTAATCTATATGTATTTTATTTTACGGTCAATGAAGCTAAAAAAGATGCATCCGTCTTTTTCAATCTTCTGGCTTTTTTCCGGTGTGGTTTTAATTTTTTTGGCTTTAGTTCCGCAATTTTCAGAATGGGTTTCCTATAAATTAGGTTTTGCAACGCCTTCGAATATGATATTCGTTTTAACTATATTTATGGCATTTTATTTAATCTTTAATTTAACGATAGCTGTTTCTAAAGAAACTCAAAAAAATGTTACTTTAGTTCAGGAAATCTCAATTCTAAAAAAGAAGATTGCCCAAATTGAAAATAAAATTGATAATAAATAATAAAAAGGGATAATTTTTTATCCCTTTTTTAGTAATAATATATTTCTTTTTTCCTTAAAATTTCTTATTAAATTATATTATTAAATTGAAATTTAACCATTTTTGTATTATTTTTAACTCAAGTAATTGAAATTAAAAGGTTTAAAATGTCTTCTAAAAAGATAACTTTTGATGATATAGCTACTTATACAAATTTTTCTAAATCAACAATTTCTAGATATTTTAATAAACCCGATCTCCTTTCAGAAGAAAGCCAGGAAATTATTAGGCAAGCACTAATCGATCTTAATTACCATGAGAATAAATTAGCTAGAGCTTTAGCTAATGGTCAAAGTGAATTTGTTGGAATTATCATTCCAAATATCTATCTAGATTATTATGCCGAAGTTTTAAATCAATTACTTGGAACTTTTGAAAAACATGGTTATAAATTTCTAGTTTTTTTAGGAGATAAAAATAAGGAGATTGAAAAAGAATACATAGAAGAATTATTAGCTTTTAACATAGAAGGATTAATTGAACTTAGTCATTCTATTCCTTCTAAAGAATTAGTAGAATATAATATCCCGGTAATAACTATTGAAAGAGAAGATGAAAATATTAATAGTATCAATTCTGATAATTATGAAGGTGCTGTTATGGCTACTCAACATCTTATCAATAATGGCTGTGATATGTTAATTCATGTTAATACTATCATTCCTCCAAATGCTCCTGCTAGGAAAAGAATTGAAGGTTTTGAAGATACCTGTATACAAAATAAAGTCCAATTTAAAACCTGTATTTATGATTTTGGAAATAGTAGGGAAGAGACTGAAGAAACCATAAAACAGTTTTTTGATGAATGTGAAAAGCTTTATTCTGGAATTAATAAAGGAATTTTTTTTGCTAATGATCATTATGCAATTAAATTTTTGAATTTAATTTTTAAAAAATATGGTTATTTACCAGATGAATATCAATTAGTTGGTTATGATAATTCTCCGATTGCTCAGGATAGTATTTTAAAACTTACTACTGTTTCACAACAGATATCTGAACTCACTACAGAAGCTATGCGGGAATTAGTTTTGATGATGGAAGAAAGAAAGAAAAGTAGTTCTCCAAAAAAAATACCGATCTTACATAAAAAAGTTAAACCTAAATTGATTATTCGTGACACGACCAAACCTTTAAATAATATCAAAAGTTTAACTGATGGATCTATGTAAAAAAGAAGGCCACTTTAGCAACTAGTGACCTTCTATCTGGAGTTATTTTGTACTATTAAGAAGTTTGCTTATTAATCTCCTCTAAATTCTTCTAATTCACTTAAAATTAAGGAAAGGCGTTTCCCTTCAGAATGAACTCTCATATTTAGAGGTTTATTGACGTCTAAACTAAAGATTCCAAGAATAGATTTAGCATCAACTATGTAATTATCAACAGCTAACTCAATATCTTCTGGAAATTGAGTAACCTTATGAACGAAATCTTTAATTTTATCAATAGTATCCAATTTAACTTTTACATCTTTACTCATTTTCTTCCTCGAAATTATTAATTTTTATTTTATGACTTTCAATTTCTATTTCAGCGACACCATCGCTTTCAAATATAATTCCATTTGCTTCGATTGGTGTATAAATCGCACTAGTCATAGTTTGACTACCATCATTAATAAAGGCTTCTACTGAAAATTTATCTAAAATTAATCGAAGATTTAGTTCTTCTTTAGGTTCAGTAAGTTTAAACTTACGTTTGGTGACAACGTCTCTTCTTATTCCGGAAAAAGTTCGATCAAATTCAATTTCGTTCTTGTTTCGGTTATAAGTTATTTTTGAATGAAAATCCTCATTTTGAGCAAAAATAACTGAAAATTTAGAATAATCACCACCTTTTAATTTAATAGATAAATCGAGAGCTCTACCACGAATTTCAGGAAACGATACTTTACCATTTAATTTAAATTCATCTATCTTAAAAAAATCTGACCAGTAATTTTCTATTTCTTTTATAGGGGTTTGATATAAATTCCCATTTCTAATAGATAATTCGCGTGGTAAAGTCATCATACCGGTCCAATTACGCTCTATTGAATCAGCATTTATCATATCCCAAGAATTCATCCAGGCAATCATAACTCTTCTTCTATCTTCGGTTAGAACAGTTTGAGCGGCATAGAATTCTGTACCATAATCTAACATTTTGATTTGATTTTCTTTTAAGCGGTTTTTTTCTTTATCAACCTCTCCAATTAGTACAATTGAATGATTTCCATTATAGAAATCTGACCCTTGAGCTAACATGTCTTGAGGAGAGACTATTAAAATATCCTGATTATCTAATTTAAAATAATCTGGACATTCCCACATTCGCCCATATTTACCATTATGATTATTAGCAAAAACAGATACGAATTCCCAATTATACATATCAGGAGATTGAAATAATAATACTTGACCGTTGTAGTTATCATCCATATTTCCAACTAACATATTATAAGTATTATCATCAAACCAAACTTTTGGATCTCTGAAATGAATTTTAGAAAAACCATCAGGTAAATTTTTACCTTCTAGTAATGGATTACCCTCGTATTTTTGATATGTAATTCCATCACCTTTAGCTAAACATTGAGTCTGGATTTCAAGTCTTTGTCCGTCTTCGCTCATTTTTTCAATTACACCAGTGTAAAATAAGACATGATCTCCATTTTTATCAGTAATTGCTGTTCCTGAATAACAACCAAATGAGTCGTATTCTTCCCCTGGAGCCAAAGCAATGGGTAACTCTTCCCAAGTGATCATATCATCACTTTGAGCATGACCCCAATGCATTGAACCCCATTTTATATTGTATGGATAATACTGATAAAACAAATGTTTTTTTCCGTTATAGATAGAAAAGCCGTTAGGATCATTTATCCAACCAATTGGAGCAGTTAAATGAAAGTAAGGACGTTTCTTTTTACTTATCTTCTTCTCTTTAATAAATTGATTCGTTTCTTCTAAATAAGTCATTATTCAGTAATATCAATAGCTTCTTCAGTTTCTTTATCAAAGAAATGTATTTTACTTGGATTGAATATAAACTTAACCTTATCTCCGATATCACTTACTTCATATTTTGAAACTCTGGCTACTGAACCAATTCCACCAAAATCAAAGTAAAGATTATTTTCATTTCCCATTACTTCAGTATTGCTGATGGTAGCTTCAAGAATATTCTCTTTATTTAAATCCAGATTTTGAGGATCAAATTTAATGTCTTCACCACGAATTCCTAGGATTATTTCACCTTCATGATCTTTTAATTTATTAGCAATTTCTTTAGAAAGTTTTATTTTATGTCCGTCTTTAAAATGAACTACTCCATCTTTTAAGTTAACATCATAGAAGTTCATTTGAGGAGAGCCAATAAATCCAGCTACAAACTTATTAATTGGCTTTTCATAAAGATCCATAGGTTTTCCAATTTGATGAACTACTCCATCTTTCATAATAACAATACGATCAGCCATAGTCATAGCTTCTACCTGGTCATGGGTAACATAAATAGTAGTACTACCAAGTTGTCTATGTAGATTACTGATTTCGTTTCTCATACTAACGCGAAGTTTAGCATCCAGATTTGATAATGGTTCATCCATTAAAAAAGTTTTCTGATCTTTAACAATTGCTCTTCCAAGAGCCACTCTTTGACGTTGCCCACCGGAGAGATTTTTAGGTTTTCTTTTTCTGAATTCTTCTAATCCTAAAATCTTTATAGCCCAGTCAACCTTTTTCTTTATTTCGTCTTTAGGAACTTTCATATTTTTAAGTCCATAAGCGATGTTATCTTCAACAGTCATATGAGGATATAAGGCATAATTCTGAAAAACCATAGAAATACCACGATCCATTGGTTTAATTTCATTCATATG
>CANQNI010000113.1 GCA_947625175.1 uncultured Eubacteriaceae bacterium
CAGATTGAAGTGGCATATTATTTGCCATACGATTATAGAATACTGAAGCTGCATTAGGTCTATCTTCCGGTAATTTTGTTTCTAACTCAACGATTGATGCTAAAATAATACAATCATCAATAGTTCTACCATGTTCTTCAGTCTGTTGTCTTAGTTCAGGTGTATATAATTCTTCGAGACGGGTTAACATATTGTCAATTAGATTTTGCGCACCTTCTGTGCCAGTTCCTACAATAGCATAGGTGTCCGGATATAAATAACCTTCTAAAGTTCTTAAAGGTATTTCATCTTCCGGAATAGAATCTAAAATTGAATATTTTTCTTTATACTTATTAATATCAGCTGCTTCTGCTTTGAATTCTTCAATAGTACAAAGTCCTGAATCCTGAACTAATTGAGCCATTTCATTTAAGTTTAAACCTTCTTGGAAGGTTATTGTTGTTAGTTGGCCTACATAAGATTCACCATTTACAAGTTTTGAAAATATTTGAGCAACTGACATATTCTGGCTTAATTCATAGGTAGCTGCCTGAATTTCAGCCCCACCAAAAGCATGCCGACCTGCATAACTTGTAAATACAAGTGAATTCCGAATAAGATCATTATCCTTTAATATTTCAGAAACTTCTTTTATAGAAGATCCTTCAGGAATATTAATATATTGAGACTGGGTACTTGAAGGATTAACCGGTTCGAGTTGCCTGTTGTAAAGTAAAATACCTCCACCTACTAATAAAGCCAGTAAGATTAATGATATAATTACTCCAACCAGTCGCTTTCCTACTCCAGTATTTTCAACTTCGTACTCATCATCGTAATACTCAGTATCAATATCCTGATTTTCTAAATTATCATCTCTCATAAAGTTGTCTCATTTATTATAAGAATTCTGAATTATTATAGCATAAAACAATTAATTGATTTTACCGTACATTTATCGTTAATTAAAAAAGATAGTTTTAATCAATATTAATTAAAACTACCTTAATTTTAATTCACTTTGTTTAAGTTAAGTTTAAATCTTTAATATTTCGCTCATTACTAACATCTATTAATATTGGTAAAACCATAGGATAACGCTGGAGTTTTTCTTTAAAATATCGGTGTAAATGACTTCTGATTTCCCCTTTGATATCACTCCAGTCAACTAGATGTCTATCCTTACAACTTGCTAAAATTTTTTCAACTTCTCGTCGTGCTTCGTCAATTAATTCCTGATTATTATTAACATAAACAAATCCACGCGAGATAATATCAGGAGATCCAACTGGTTTTGAATGATCCATTTTCTGAACTACAATAAATAGACCATCTTCAGATAGTCTTTTTCTATCATTTAAGACAATATTACCAATATCACCGACACCCAAACCATCAACTAAAACTGCATTTGCTGAAATTTTATCTTTAATAACTTTAGCTTTATCATGGTTAAATTCGAGTTGTTCTCCATTATTGAGAATAAAAATGTTCTTACTTGGAACACCCATATTTTCAGCTAAATTCTTATGATGCAGTAACATTCTGGTTTCACCGTGAACCGGAACAAAGAATTTAGGTTTAGTTAAAGCCTGAATTAATTTTAATTCCTCACGTTTACCATGACCAGAAACATGAGTTTCGGCTAGTTTCTGATAAATTACTTCTGAACCTTTTCTGATTAATTTATCTATAACTTCAGAAACTAGTTTTTCATTACCTGGGACTGGAGACGCAGAAATTATAATAGTATCGTTTTTACCAACATTTAGGAAAGAATGGTCATCATTAGCCATACGACCCAGAGCAGCCATAGGCTCTCCCTGGGATCCGGTAGTTATAATGACTAGGTCCTTAGGTCTATATTTATCCATATCTCTTACACTGATTATAGTGTTTTTGGGAACCTTTAAATAACCCAGATCTTTAGCTACATTGACCATATTTTCCATACTACGTCCAGAAATAACAACCTTTCTATTGTAGGCGTTAGCAGCATCAATAATCTGTTGAATTCGGTGTATATTGGAAGCAAAAGTAGTAACAATAATTCTATTTTTACAACCTCTGAAAACATTATAGAATGTTTCAGCTAAAGACGATTCACTGGCAGTATAACCGCCTTCTTCTACATTGGTTGAGTCAGCTAATAATAAATCGACTCCTTCTGCTCCTAATTGGGCAAATCTTTGTAAATCAATAACTTCCCCGTCAATAGGATTATAATCTATTTTAAAGTCACCTGTATGAACTACTGTAGCCACCGGTGTTTTTATTGCAAAAGCTACTGAATCAGCAATACTATGAGTAACTTTAATCGGTTCAATATCAAAATCACCAATTTTAAAAGATTCACCAGATTTAATTGTGTTTATTTTAACTTTATCAATTAAACCGTTCTCTCTTAACTTATGTTCTATTAATCCTCGGGTTAGTTTTGTAGCATAAATTGGAATATTGTGAACTTTTTCAAGATAGGCTATACCACCAATATGATCTTCATGGCCATGGGTTACAATAAGTCCTTTAATCTTGTCTTTATTTTTTTCCACATAATCAAAGTCAGGTAAAACTATATCAACTCCTAACATCTCATCATCTGGAAATTTAAGACCACAATCCACAATTATTGCCTGATCTTTGTACTCGAACACTGTCATGTTTTTTCCAATTTCAGCTAACCCACCAATCGGGATCATCTTCATTGTTTCACTAGATTTTGTATGTTTTCTATTCTTACTTTTTTTATTTCGTCTTTTTGAACTGCCAGTTATATTCTTGTTTGATTGAGCCCGATTAAATGCTCTACTCTTTTTCTTTTTGTTATTTTTTTTAGAAACTGTTCGCTTCACTGTCCTGCTCCGTTAATACTAGGTCAAGCATTTCTTCTATTAAATCTAAAACATCATCATCTTCAATAAGTTCAACAGTATTATCATCTTTTTTAACAAAAGGATATAATTTCTGATCTTCTCCCTGAATAACAGAAATATAAGTACCTTCCTCTAAATCTTTAAAGTCTCTATCTAATGATATTCCTAGAATTTCTGTACCGGTAAATTCTTGTCCTTCATCATTCTGTAAAGTTATCTGTTCATTCATTTCTATTCCTATTATTCATATATTCTGTTAGTATTATTTGAGCTGCAATTGTATCGATTTTTTGTTTTCTATTTTTACTCCCTTTAATCTCCCCAATATCCATAACTTCGTTTGCTGCATTACTAGTTAATTCTTCATTAATATAAATTACTTCTTCAATAGGCAGTCTATTTTTTAAAAAATTAACAAAATTTTGAGTTTTTCTGCTTTGAGATGATTCACTTCCATCACTATTTAATGGAAGACCACAGACTATTTTTTTAATATTAAACTGTTCAATGACATCACTAAAAAATGAAATATCATCATCTCTAGTTCCACGTTTATAAGTTCTATAAGGTTGAGCTGTCATTCCCAGCGGATCACTTACGGCTATTCCAATATATCTATCACCTATGTCGAGTCCTAAAATACGTTCTGTTATCATAATCTCTCCTAAACAACCTTAATCGCAAAAACCGGACAAACACTTGCACAATATCCACAACGTAAACATTTATTATGGTCTATTTTAATACCCTTATCTGTTTGTTCTAAGGCATTTTGATGACATCTTTTCACACAATTCCCGCATTGTTCACACCAATCATCAATATGTAAGTATCTTGGGGTTGTTAAAGTTTTCTTATCAAGCTTTTTATTAATTGATTTTCCATTAAAATAATTAATATTATAGAGGACTTCACTTTCTGTTCCCATTCCAATAGCTATCGAATCAGTTAAATTATTTTTTAATAAGTCTTTTTGATATTCCAGACAAGCAGATCTTTGATTAATCAAATTACCACCACCAAGTGGTTTCATAGTAAAGATACCTTTGTTCTTTTCTTTAGCTTTAGTAATAGCTTTGAGCATTTCATAAGCTGAACCATCTTCAATTCCTAGACCAAATTTGTTTATAAGTGGAAAGATTACCTCTAATTCATTAAAATCCAGAGCATCTCTTACGGCTTCTATTCGGTGAGTTGAAAAACCGGTGGCTCTTATTTTTCCTTCTTTTTTGGCTTTATATAACTCTTCAAAGGCATCCTGGTGCCCTTCAAAGGTGTATCTTGACTCCTGCTCATGTAGTAGAAATAGATCAATATAATCCCGGTCTAATTCTCTCAAGGCCCGTTCTAGACTCTTTCTTAATCCTTCTTTTGAATAATCATAAGATCTCGAACAAATTATCAGTTTATGATCAATTTTTAATAATTCCCGTAGGTAAGAATATGTATTATACATATCAGCAGTATCGTAAAAGTTTATGCCATTTTCATAGGCTGTTGTTAATACTTTAAGCCCTTCATCTAAAGGTAAATTTTTTTGCAACGGTCCTAATGTTAAGGTTCCAAAACAAAGTTCGGAAACTTTAATACCGGTTATTCCAAGCTGATTCTGTTTCAATTTAATTTTCTAGTTCATCTTATTCTGTTTTTATTATACTTTAAATTAACACAATAATGAAAATTATAACCAAATTAGAAATTTATCTATTTTAAACAATAAACTTAATTAATTTTCTATTTGAATTTATTTAACTATGAAATTATTTTCCTTTTATTATGCGAAAATCTAATAGTAATTTAAGCAATAAAATAAGCTCTTCCTAATCAGGAAAAGCTTATTTTATTACTCAACATCAATTTTCATTTCATAAACTGGCATGATTGAAGTAATTCCCTGTTTTTCGAATACTTCATAAATGTCTTTAGTAACATTGGTCAGTTCAACATTTTTACTCTTTTCACCAAGTTGTTTTAAGGCTTTAAGACCATCGTCTGTAATTTCTTCTAATCCGGATAAATCTATTTGAATCTTTGAATGTGGATTTTCAACTAATAATTCCTGAATCGATTCTTCTGTTTCCTTTACATTACCGGAATCGATTTTTCCATTTAAATAAATTTCTAGAGTTTCGTTATCCAAAATAATCACCTGTTTTATTTTATTAATAATAAATACCCAAATGCCATTTAATTAAACTATTATTAGATCCACTCAGGTTTTCATAATTTAAAATTTGTAATATATTGAAATAAAATGTAGAATTCTACAAAATATTTTAATTTTATAACATGTTAAAAAAAGAGCGTATCAATTAAAATGATACACTCAAATTTCTTATTGTTCTTCCAAACTATTTAAATAACGTTTTACCAGTTCTTCTAATAATTCATCTCTTTCAATTTTCTGAATTAAAGTTCTTGCTTCATTATAACTGGTTATATAAGTTGGATCACCGGACATGATATAACCAACTATTTGGTT
>CANQNI010000114.1 GCA_947625175.1 uncultured Eubacteriaceae bacterium
TATTCAAAATCTCATTCTACAGGACATCTCTGTCCATGTACGCTTAATTTTATCATAGTTTAGTTTAATATAATTCTTTTAAGAATTTTTTTAATAAAATGAAGATTAAATCGTCTTAAATTTGTTACTTATGACCTCTAAAAAATTTTTAAGCGATTACCTTATCTCTTAAAGTCCATTTCTTTTTCTTTAATCGTATTTATTGTATAATTTCATTTATACATTAATCTACTTAAATTTAAAATAAAATTCTTATTATGACAATAATGTAATCGATTTGATTATATTAATAAAACACTAGAAAGAGGACTATATGAATTGGAAATTTAAAAGTATTAAAGGATCATTATTTATCACTTTAATTGGATTAATGTTTATTTTTATGGTAAATCCTATTAATGCTGAAGATTTGGGTGTTGAATATTCAACTCACGTAGAGAATATCGGATGGCAGGATTATGTTAGTAATGGTGCTTTATCTGGAACAACCGGAAAAGGTTTACGATTAGAAGCAATCAAAATAAGATTAGTAAATCCAACTGGAGATCTAGGTGTTGCTTATCGTACACATATTCAGGATATTGGATGGGCTGATTACGTTACGAATGATGCTGAATCTGGAACTTCGGGTCAATCAAAAAGACTTGAAGCTATTAGTATCCGTTTAGAAGGAGCTGAAGCCCCTAACTACAACATTTTTTATAAAGTTCATGCAGAAAATTATGGATGGTTAGGCTGGGCTAAAAACGGTGAAGATGCTGGCACTTCTAAAATGGGTTTAAGACTGGAAGGAATAGAAATTATTGTTCAACCTGTTACAGAATTAGCTCCAGATTCATATGGACAACCAAGTTATGTTGAAGGTGTTGATAAACCAACTCCAGAAGAGCAAAAGAGTTCCTCACCATTATTCTTTAGATCTTTTGTCTTAAATGGTGGTTGGAATCCATGGGCAGATAACGGTTTAGAAACTGGTTCCCCAGCTGGTTATTATCTTGAAGCAATCCAGGTTGGATTAGGTAATAATTTTTACAATGATGGAAATATTCAATATAGAATCCATAATCAGACTGGATGGAGTGGATGGGCTAAAAACGAAGAAATAGTTGGTGGAGGAACTGGTCCTATTCAGGCTATGCGCATGAGACTTACAGGAAAACTCCAATCTCTTTATGATATTTACTATAGACTATATTGTCCGCAAACTGGATGGACCAATTGGGCTAAAAATGGACAAGCTTGTGGTTCTGAAGGATTTAATAGAGGAATAACAGCAATTGGAGCTACTTTACTTCCTAAAGGAATGATTCCTGGATCAGTTGGAAATGCTTTTGCTCAGGGTCCGTGGTATTGGCCTTTAGATAATTATCACAGTTTAAGTACATATTTTGGCCCTAATGCAGGCTCTCATCATGATGGTATTGATATCCCTGCTCCTGGTGGAACCCCGGTTCATAACTGTAAGAGTGGTATTGTTCGTATGGCTCAATATGATGATGGCTGGGATCATGGCGTATTATACGGAGCATTTGGAAATTGTATTGTGGTTGAAACTGATTCTGGTGAAATGATTTATTATGGTCATTTATCAGCTTTTAATACTACAGTTGGAGCTAGAGTAAATAAAGGTGATATTATTGGATTTGTTGGAACGACTGGAAATTCCTTAGGTAATCACTTACATTTAGAAGTTTATGACTCTGGCGATGAACTAGTTGATCCTTTAAGATTTTTTTAATTAGGAGATTATAATGAAAAAAATAATAAAAATATTATCAGTATTATTATTCTTCTTTGTTATTTGTTCTTCGCCACTATTTGCAGAAGAAGTTCCATTACCTTTTATTGGTTCTGTAGCTCACGAAGAGAATATAGGGTGGTATAACATAGATTCAGATGCCAATAGTCATCTGGTTATTGGATTACCAGGATCTGGATTAAGATTAGAGGCTTTTACTTTAGCTACTAATTACCCTAATCTAGGTATTGCTTATGCAAGTCATGTTCAGGATCTTGGATGGACTGGAGCTGTTAGTGATGGAGCAATTTCTGGAACAGTTGGACAAAGAAAAAAAGTTGAAGCAGTTACAATAGCATTAACTGGATCTAATGCAGGTTTATTTGATATTTATTATCGAACCTGTGTTCAGGGTTATGGTTGGTTAGACTGGGCTTCTAATGGAAGAAATGCAGGAACATCTAATCATAATTTTAGATGTGAAGGAATTGAAATAGTAGTTGTTCCTAAAGGAACCGGAATTCCTGGTGGAAGAACAACGACTCCGTCAGTAGAGGCAACTTCAAGACAGGAATCGGTTCAAATGCAATTAGTTAATACTTTTAGAAGAAATGCTGGTCTTCCCTATGTAACTGGTAGTTATGCATTAAATAAAGTAGCTCAACTTCGAGTAAATGAAATCGCTCAAAGATTTTCCCATATAAGACCTAACGGATTATCTTTTGAAACAGCTGTTAAAGATTGTTTCCCGAATTATCCGCAGGCTGGTGGAGAAATTACTGAAAATATTAGTATAGCTAGAACTCCTCTTATGTCAGATCCGGCTTATTCTTTTTCTTATCTGACCACTTATATTCAGCAGATAGACAAATTGTTGGATCCGAGTGCTAGATACTTTGCATGGGCTGGACTTCCTTATGGAAGACTTGGTTATGCAGTTCAAATCTTTAGTGGTTTAGACAATATTACATTTAATTTATATTAAAAATAACGGCTAGAATTTAAACTCTAGCCGTTAAATTATTTTTTTTCAATTTTTTCTTTTCCCATAAATGGTTGTAGGACTTCAGGAATTAAAACACTACCATCTTCCTGTTGATATGTTTCAAGTATAGCAGCAAAAACTCGCGGAATTGCCATTCCTGAACCATTCATGGTATAAACTAGTTTTTTTCTACCATCATCATCTTTAAATTTAATATTAGATCTTCTAGCTTGATAGTCTGAAAAATGACCGATTGAAGAAACTTCTAACCATCTATCAGAGCCGGGTGCGTAAACTTCAATATCAAAACATCTCCCATATTTATCACCCATATCGCCAGCACATAAATCAACAATTCGGTACTCAAGACCCAAATCATTTATTATTCTGATGCAATCTTCCAATAAAGTACTAAGCTCTTTATCCAATTGTTCAGGAGCAACTATCTTTAAAAGTTCTACTTTATGAAATTCATGTAATCTTTGAAGACCTCTAGTATCAGCACCTGAGCTTCCTGCTTCTCTTCTAAAAGCAACTGTATAAGCCATTCTTTTTTGCGGTAAATCTTCTTTATTATAAGTAGTATTTGCAAATGAAGCAGTTAATGGAACTTCAGCTGTTGGTATTAACCATAAATCATCTTTTAACATTTTATACTGGTCATCGGCAAATTTTGGTAAATGACCAGTATAAGTAAGAGATTGGGTAGTTACTAAATGGGGTGGTAAAAATTCATCGTAAGTATCTTCGTTTAGATCAAAGCAATAGTTAACTAAAGCTCTGACTAATTTTCCACCATCACCTTTGAATAAACTAAACATTGAACCTGATAATTTGGTTGCAAGGTCAATATCTAAGATATCTAAGTTTTTACCAATATCCCAGTGAGGAAGAGGATTTTTCAGGTCATTTTTATAATTATTAATACTTTCAGCTATTATTACATTATCCTCCGCAGATAAACCATCAGGAGCTGCTTCATCTGGAAGATTAGGAATGTCGAGAAGAAGGTCCTTGGATTTTTGTGTTAATTCGTTTAATTTTTCTTCTTCTTCATTAATTTGAGCTCTTAAAGCTCTTTTTTCATCAACTGGAACATTTCGGTCTTTTTGAATTACATTTCTTTTATGGCGTAATTCATCAATTTCTGTTCTTTTATCTTTGAGTTCTTTAGTTATTTCAGCTAGCTCGTCAATTTTAGAAACATCATAACCTTTACGGGCAATAGCCTCTTTAATATATTCTTTTTCGTCTGTTAATAATCTGTTTGCATCAATCATTTTTTTTATCTCTTTCCGAACCAATAATATCATAATTCACAATTAAATATTTTCAAGTATTATCTTGGATTAACCAACTTTGAAAACGATTCTTATTTAATTTTAATTATTTTGAGTTACAATTAACATATAAGAAAATAAATCAGAGGTTGCTATGGCAATAATTTACGAAGAGCCATCTAGAACTTTCAACGAATATTTACTGATTCCTGGATATACTTCAAAGGAACATACCCCAGAAAACGTTTCTCTTAAGACTCCTTTGGTTCGTTTTAAAAAAGGAAATGAACCAAAATATTCTCTTAATATACCTATGACTTCAGCAATAATGCAATCTGTTTCTGATAACAATATGGCAGTAGCACTTGCCCAGGAGGGTGGCCTCTCTTTTATTTACGGGTCACAAAGTATTGAAGAAGAAGCAGAAATGATTCGAAAAGTAAAATCATTTAAAGCTGGATTTGTTCCAAGTGATTCAAATTTATCACCTGAAGATACTTTAAAAGATATTTTGGAATTAAAGGAAAAAACTGGTCACGAAACAGCTGCTATAACAGTTGACGGATCAGAAAATGGTAAATTGGTAGGTATAGTTACTAGTCGAGATTATCGGGTTAGCCGGATGAGTCCTGAAACAAAAGTTAAAGAATTTATGACTCCAATTGAAAAAATCGTTTCAGGCAATAAAGATACTACTTTATCTGAAGCTAATGATTTAATTTGGGAACATAAAGTTAATTCGATTCCAATCATTGATGATGATGGAAAACTTTTATATTTTGTTTTCCGTAGTGATTATAATGCTCATAAGAATAGACCACTTGAACTTTTAGACGATAAAAAAAGATATCTTGTTGGTGCTGGTATTAATACACATGACTTTAAAGAAAGAGTACCAGCTTTAATAGATGCAGATGTTGATGTTTTATGTATTGATTCATCTGAAGGTTACTCCGAATGGCAAAAAGACGCTATTAAGTGGATAAAAGAAAACTATGGTGATCAAGTTCCGGTTGGAGCAGGAAATGTAGTTGATAAAGAAGGATTTAACTTCCTGGCTGATGCTGGAGCAGATTTTGTTAAAGTAGGTATTGGCGGCGGTTCAATCTGTATAACACGAGAAACTAAGGGAATTGGAAGAGGTCAGGCAACTGCTGTAATTGAAGTAGCCAAAGCCCGGGATGAATACTTTAAAAAGCACGGTGTTTATATTCCAATCTGTTCTGATGGTGGGATAGTTTATG
>CANQNI010000115.1 GCA_947625175.1 uncultured Eubacteriaceae bacterium
CTATTGGAACAACAGTTGGAGCAAGGGTATTACAGGGACAAACAATTGGGTTTGTAGGAATGACAGGAAGTGCTACTGCTAATCACCTACATCTAGGAACAGTTGTTAATGGTAATTTTACTGACCCGTTAAACTTTTTCTAAATAGTTAAAATTGAACTGATAAGGCGAGATGAGAATCTCGTCTTTTTTCTTCCTCTTTATAGCTAAAGAATTATAATAAACTAATGAATATCAAATGGGATGCTAAGAATTATACCGATAATTTTAATTTTGTTCCTGCTTATGGTAATGCCTTAATTGAAATGATTAAAGCTGATCCTGGAAGTAGGGTTCTTGATTTAGGCTGCGGCAGCGGTAGTTTAACCAAAGAACTTTATGAAAAAGGATTTAAAGTCATTGGTATTGATGATTCTGAAGATATGCTAGCTATAGCTTGCAAAAATTATCCAGAAATACCATTTGTTAAAGATAATGCAATTAGTTTTCAACTGGACAATCCTGTTGACGTTATATTTTCAAATGCAGTTTTTCACTGGATTAATAAAGATGATCAGGAAAAGATGATCAATTGCGTAGCTAATGCTTTAAAATCAGGTGGTGAGTTTATTTTTGAATTTGGTGGTTATGGTAATAATGGCTTAATTCATAAAGCTTTGAACAAAGTCTTTCAGGAATATGGTTACAATTACGTAATGCCTTTTTATTTTCCTTCTATAGGTGAGTATTCATCTCTTTTGGAAAAAAATGATTTTATTGTTACAGATGCCTTTCTCTTTGACCGTCCAACAAAACTTAATGGGAAAAATGGCCTTAAAGATTGGTTAAAAATGTTTGTTCAAAAACCTTTTGAAGTAATAGAAAATGAAAAAGACAAAGAAGAAATTTTAGAAAGAACAGTTGCTCAACTAAAGGATGATTTATATAAAGATGGTTTCTGGTATAGTGATTATGTGAGACTTCGGATGCGAGCGGTGAAAAAATAAAAGTTCTTTATGTCGCCATAAAGAACTTCATTTTAAGCAGATATATACGAATAATTGTGTTAGAATAACACGACCAAAAAACTACATATAAATTTTGTTGAGCTCTTAAAATTTATATCGATATTATATAAAAATACGATCTTTATAGCAACGTAAGGAATTTCCCTATTGAAGATCTTTAAGAAATAAGAAAAACTTAACAATTGCTAAGATAGTAGTTTTGATATAAGGACATGTTTTGATAAAAGCAAAACACAATTCCTCGAAACAATTATACGGCAAAATCAAAAATAGATCAAATCATAAAAATTTGATCTATATTTCTACTATTAAATTAAACTTTCTCAAATGAAATTTATACATCTTGCAGATTTACATATTGGTAAAAGAATTGCTAATTACTCTTTATTAGAGGATCAGGAATTTATTCTAAAGCAAATTTTAAAGGAAGCTCAAAAGTTTAAGCCAGACTGCTTTTTATTATGCGGGGATATTTTTGACCGCTCTGTTCCAAGTGAAGAAGCTGTTCAACTCTATAATACTTTTATAACGAGTTGTTCTAAATTAGCGCCAGTTTTTATGATTGCGGGAAATCATGATTCAGGAATAAGACTAGAGTTATTTAATGATTTATTAGAGAAATCGGATATTTATATTGAAGGATCCTATCAAGGTCAAATTAAAAAGATAAGTAAGGTTATTAATAATGAAAAAGTTAATTTTTATCTTCTTCCCTTCTTTAGCCCATCAGAAGTACGTTATCTGAAAGGGAAACCCGTTAAAACCTATCAGGAGGCCTTAGAGGCTATCCTAGAAGAGGAAGAGATAAATAAAGACGACTTAAACATTTTATTGGCCCATCAGTTCTTTGTTAAAGATAATCCTGTTAGTAATTCTGAACCTACTTTAGAAATAGGGAATCTTGAAGCAATAAATATAGACTCTCTAAAGGACTTTGATTATGTTGCATTAGGCCATCTTCATAATCAGCATAAGGTTGGTCATGAAAGTATTCGTTATTGTGGAACACCTATGAAATATACTTTAAATGATCAAACAAAGTTTCTGAATCTAATAACCCTAGATAAAGATAATCTTGAAATTAAAAAAGTAGAGTTGGAACCACTTCATGATATTCAGGTAATAGAAGGAACTTTTTCAGAATTAATAAATAGTAATGACATTAATAAAAATTTTGTAGTTATTAACCTGTTAGATAAAAAAGTAATTCCAAACGTTAAAGCTTCTCTTTTAAATAAGTTCCCTAATTTACTCCAAATTAAATATAATTTTGAAAATAAAGAATCAATAATAGATTCAGAATTCGATGATATCCTAAATCAGTCTTCTATTGAACTTTTAGAAGATTTTTTTAAAAAGAGTAACTTTACTTTAACTAGTGAAGAGAAGAAATTAGCTCAAAATATTTTTACTGAAATTGAAGACGAAATAGAAAATGAAACCATTATATCTTGAAATGGAGGGGTTTGGTCCTTATCTAAATAAAACAGAGATAGACTTTAAAAAACTTCCGAATTATTTAACCCTCGTTTCCGGTAATACTGGAGCCGGTAAAACAACAATATTTGACGCAATCTGTTGTGCTCTATTTGGAGAGACCAGTGGAAAAAACCGCAGCTTTAGTCAGATGAGAAGTGAATTTGCTCAAGATAAAATTCCAACTAAAGTTAGATTTAAATTTGAACTACAGGGGAAAACTTATGAAGTTACCAGATCTCCTTCCTATAGAAGAAAAAAAAGAAACAGTACTGACTATACTCAGGTAAACCAAAAAGCCCAGTTAATCCTTCCTGATGGTAGTGTTATTAATAATGCTAATAATGTAACTGAAAAAATAAAGGAAATATTAGGCATTCAAAAAGATGAGTTTCGACAAATTGTAATGATTGCTCAAAATGATTTTATGTCAATGATTGTTGAAACTGAAAAAAAACAGGAAGAAATTTTTAACCGGATCTTTAATGCTCAACTTTATGAAAAATTTTCTAGAAGAATTTTAAGAGAAAAAAATGACTACGATAATAAAGTTACTTTAATCAGACAAAATATTTTAAATTCACTTGATAATTCAAATTTAAACTTCGAGGAAGATTTTAATGATGAATTTTTAGAAACAACAAAAATTTTAGATCTGGTTAAAGAAAAGAAAAAAGAGATAGAAACTCAAAAAGGTCTGGAATTAGCAAAACTTAATCAATTTAGAAAAAAGCTTCAAGAAGCAAGAAATAAAGAAAATGAAGCACAGTCATTAATTAAGATATTTGACCAGAGAGATCAAGCTTCGGAGCAATTAAAGGATTTAAATAAAAGAAAGAAAGAAATACAGGAACTTAAAAAAAGAAAGAACTTAGCTGAAAAGGCTCGGGATTTAGTACTAACAACTTATAATGCCGTTCAATCGATTCAAGAAAATAATCAGAAATTAGAAACCAAGAAAAATGATTTAAAAAAGAATAGCAGATTAATAGTTGATGAACTCAAAATTAATAAAAAGAGGCTAGAAAAGTTTTCTAATGAAACTTTAGATGAACTTCATCATAATTTTAAGTCTCTTGAAGACTCCTTAGATCAATATAAAAAACTTTCTGAGGCTGTAGAAAATTTTGAATATTTTAAAGAAGAAGTGAATTTGCTCACAGATGAAAATGAAGAACTTGAAACGCTGTTAAAAGAAAAAGAAGAATTATTTAATTCAATTGAAATACTTTCAGAAAGTGAATTTATTCATAAAGCTCAATTACTTGAACTTGAATCAAAAAATTTAAATAAAGAACTATCTGATATCAAAGAAATAGACGAGTTGATTCTTTTGGTTAATAAATTAATTAATCACTTAATTCACGCAAGAGAAGAATTAGCTGTTCTTAACCTAGATTATAAGAAAAGAAAAAAATATTATGAAAAAGGATTAAAAACTTTTATTAATAATCAGGCAGCTTTTTTAGCCCAAACTTTAGAAGAGAACGAACCTTGTCCTGTTTGTGGTTCTTTAAAGCATCCACAACCTGCCCAGTTTACTGGAGAGGAAATAACGGACGAAAAACTTGAAATTTTAAAAAGTGAACAAACTGAGAGTGAAAATCGGTTTCTGAAAGGAGTCGATAAATATAATCAGTTAAGACAAAATCTAATTAATAACTTAAATAATTTAATTAATACGAGTGAAAATTTAAAAGCTCTTTTAGATAAAAACGATCAGAACAAATTGATTAAGATAAATAATCTTCTTAACTCATTTATTCAAATAATTAAAGAAGATCTAGGAGTAGAAGAGGATTCCATTAAAATATCTTTAGAGGATTTAAGAAATTTAATTTTTCAAAGAAAAAATTATCTTACTGCCTCTCTTACTAAAACAAAGACTCTTATAGTTGAGAATCATAGAAAAAATGACATAAATACTCAAAATAAAAAAAATAAAGAAAGCCTAGAAAAAGAAATTAATGAGGTTAAGAAAAATTTAGAAAATTTAACTCAATCTCTAAAAAATAAAGAGAATTTGCTTAGTCAGTATCAAGTGCAAATTGAAATGTTAAAAGAACAATTAAAGTTTACTTCGCTTGAAGAGGCTAAAGTTGAACTTAGAAAAAGAAAAGATAAATACTTAACTTACAGATCTCAGTTTGATTCAATTAAGAAAAATACAGAGGAGTTAAAAAATACTCAAAGTAGAATAAATGGCCAAATTACTTCAACAAGTAATCAGTTGAAGGAAGGTTTAATTAATTTAGAAAAGGAAAATTTAATTCTTAAAGAGGCTTTATCAAAAGCTGAATTTAAAGATTTAAATGAATTTAAGAATTATTGTTTAGATCCAAAAGAACTTGAATTAATCAGTAATAAAATAAACGATTATTATAGTAATTTAACTTCTACTCAAAACAGAATTCAGGAATTAAATAAAATCTTAGAAAACAGTGCGACTCGTTTTTAAGTGAAAAGCTTAAACAAAATTGAACGGATAATCTGATAGATGAAATGAGGAAACGAAGCATCTACCTTAATACTCCGACTGGCTTTAAGTCAGAAGCTCGGTGAAGTCGGTTAGCCTACCGGAGGTCGCTTAAGTTGCCCAAAGATAGGAAAACTATCTGGTTAGTATGAAGTGAAAATTCAGACGAACCTGTGAAATAAAAAGTCTAGACTAAGAAATACAGTATATGTATTCCCATAATGGGGTTGGGTGCGGTTTAGTAAGAGTTGTTTTTATGAAAGACCGTTTAATAAG
>CANQNI010000116.1 GCA_947625175.1 uncultured Eubacteriaceae bacterium
GTTGGACTTCTTCGAGTAAACCAGCAATTTCTTCCTCTATATTATCAAGAGATACTATTTTTTTCTCCCCAGTATCCCGGCGAACCAGAACAGCCTGATTATTCTTAATATCCCTTGGACCAAGTTCAACCCTAACTGGAATTCCTTTTAATTCCCATTCATTAAATTTCCAGCCAGGTGTATTATTGGAATCATCAAGCTCTACTCTGAACTGTTCACTTAATTTATCCTTAAGTTCGTAAGCTTTATCCAGAACTTCCTTTTTCTTTTGCATAATAGGAATAATAACAACCTGTTTTGGAGCAATTCTTGGTGGAAGAACCAGTCCATTTTCATCCCCATGAACCATAATCAGGGCACCAATAACTCTGGTACTAAAACCCCAGGAAGTCTGATAGGGCGTAGCCAATTTATTATTTCTATCTAAGAAGGTAACATCATAAGCCTCAGCAAACTGAGTTCCAAAATTATGGGAAGTTCCACTTTGAAGTGCCTGACCATCATGCATTAAAGCTTCAACTGTATAGGTTTGTTCAGCTCCTGCAAAGGTTTCTTTCTTACTTTTTCTACCGGCTACTACTGGGATAGCCATTTCGTCTTCTAAAACCTGACGGTAAAAGTCCAGACATAATTGGGCTTCTTCTTCAGCTTCTTCTGCTGTTTCGTGAAGTGTGTGACCTTCCTGCCATAAGAATTCACTGGTTCTAAGAAACGGGCGGGTTGTTTTTTCCCAACGGACAACAGAACACCACTGGTTATATAAAAATGGTAATTGACGGTAGGTGTTAAGCCATTTCTTATACATAGTAATAATTAAGGTTTCAGATGTTGGACGAACAACAAGATTTTCATTTAAATCTTTCTCTCCTCCTCGAGTAACCCAGGCTACTTCTGGAGCAAAGCCTTCAACATGTTCCTTTTCCTTCTCTAAAAGGCTTTGTGGAATAAGGAGTGGAAAGTACATATTTTCATGACCAGAGGCTTTAAGTCTCTTATCAAGGGCTTTCTGAATATTATCCCAGATAGCAAAGCCGTACGGACGGATAATCATGAAACCCTTAACTGGTGAGTAATCGGCCAGTTCAGCTTTTAAGACAATGTCCGTATACCACTGCGGGAAATTTTCCTCCATAGAGGCTAATTCTTTTTTAACTTTATCTTTTGCCATAATGATAAAAAAAGTCCCTATTACAGGGACTGTACTTTACTATTTAATTTCTACGCCGCCGCCAACTTCTTCAATTTTAGCTTTGATTTCTTCAGCTTCGTCTTTAGAAACGCCTTCTTTAATTGGCTTTGGAGCTTCGTCAACAACTGCTTTAGCTTCTTTAAGACCTAATCCAGTGATTTCACGAACAGCTTTGATAACTTTAATCTTCTGTTGTCCAATATCATTTAAGATTACATCAAATTCAGTCTTTTCTTCAGCTGGAGCAGCTTCTGCACCACCAACAGCACCTGCAGCTGCAACTGCAACAGGAGCAGCAGCGCTAACACCAAATTCATCTTCTAAAGCTTTTACTAATTCAGAAAGTTCTAATACAGTTAAACCTTTTACGTCATCAATTAATTGTGTTACTTTTTCACTCATTGTTAAATCTCCTACTCTGCTTCTTCGTTTTGTTTTTGTTCTGCTATCTGACCTAATGCTATTGCTAGACCTCTAATAGTAGCATTTAATACTCCGGCCAATCCGGTTATCGGTGCATTTAATCCACCTAATGCTTTAGCGACAAGTTCTTCCTTTGGCGGAAGAGATGCTAATGATTTAACCTGTTCCAAATCAAAAGGCTGACCACTAACATAACCAACCTTAATTTCCAGATTATTATGATCTTTGGCAAAATTATTTAAAATTCTGGCTGGTGTTACTTCATCAATCTGAGAGATCGCAACAGCTGTAGGACCAACAAAATACTCAGAAATTCCTTCTATTTCAGCTTGATCGAGTGCTCTGCGAACCATAGTGTTTTTATAAACTTTATATTCAACATCTTCTTCGCGAGTCTGTTTTCTTAAATCGTTGAGTTCTTCAACGTTTAAGCCTCTATAATCCACAACAATTATAGATTTAGCCTGACCAAATTTATCAGCTAACTCGTTAACAAGCTGAATCTTTTCTTCAAGATTCGCTGGCATAGTGCCTCCTACTATTAAAATACCTATAAAAAAATCCCCTTCATCCAAATGAAGAGGATAGTATATTCTTATATTATTAACTTTAACCTCAACCTCGGTAGGATTCTTATAACGTTAAACGTCCCTACTGTCTATGGATGAATAAATGGAATTTTCAAACAAGAAGTATTTTAACTTCTCTAACTTATTTCGTCAATAAAAAATTTAACAGGAATAGATTGCCTAATCAAATCTTATATGCTTACTTAAGTATTCTGTTTAAGATCTATGACCTGATTAAATAATTTTTCTGAATCGAATTTATATTAATTCATTCCCTCTGTTTAAGTTCAACTAAGAACATGCTTTAATTGCTTTTATTTCTTTTATTAAAACTGTAATTTTCATTATTATTAATCAACTGAACTCAAATGAAAATAAATAAGATTAAACGCCAAATTATTAATTAAAGGATTATTCCAAGATTTAAAGCCATATATTCAAAATTCTCTACTTTGACTTTCATCATTTCTTCAACATCTGGAATTCTTGGTTCGTGATTAGTTGGATTATTCTTGTTTAACTTCTTACTTTTTTCATTTATTACAGTAAAATTATGGGCTTTAGCTATTGATATTAACTATGGATCTGCTTTTTCAAGCTCTTACCATTCCTTTTTAGAAAATTCAGTATAAAGAGTGCTATCTTCAAGTAAAATTAGCAAATTTTAATAGGTGTTTATGGTGGGCTCGTCCAATTTTTGGATTAAATAACTGAAAATTTAAGTTTAATTTGTAACGATTTCAATATAAAATATAAGTAATGTGATCGTTTAAAATTATAGGAGGATTTTAATGTTAAACGTTAAAACTGGTTCCAGTACGAAAGCCAATGCAACCGAAGCTGCTAAAGAAGCTGCAGCTCCAGCTAAAGAAGCCCTCGACGATATGAAAATGGCTTTCGTTTATAGTGGTGTTCAATATGATCAGGACGAACTCCTTAATGCTCTCTCTGAAGAACTTCCCGATATCCCACTAATTGGAAATACTTCCTTTACCGGTGTTATCACTCCTGATGGATTTATCTCCAGTGATGATGGTTTTGTCGGTCTAATGGCTCTAGCAGATCCGGATCTGACCGTCGGTGTCGCTGGTCTCCCTAAGGAAGGTTCGGCAAGGGAAACCGGACAAAAAGTGGCTCAAATGGCCTTAGAAGATGCTGGAATGCAAGAAGCTCCGGACTATTTCTATATGACAGCACCTCCGGGAGAGGAAGAATATTTCTTAAAAGGCATTACCGATGTTATAGGACGGGTACCTTTCTTTGGAGGAAGTGCGGCTGATAATACCATTACTGGTGAATGGATTGTTTATACAGATGAAATGAGAACTCCTGATGGTGTGGCTGTAGCTTTCTTCTATACCGATAAAGATTTTGCCAATAAATATACAGGTGCTTATAACGAAACGGATGATGTTGGTATTATAACTAAAGTAGATAACGACCGGACTTTAGTTGAAATTAATGGTAAACCGGCTATTGAACAGTATCAGGAATGGACTGGCGCGACCGACGAAGATGTAGCTGGTGGTAATCTTTTAAGTTATGCTATTCTACATCCACTCGGAGTAAAAGACCGTTTAGGAGACCTGACTGCTATCCGCCATCCGATGAACGGAAATGATGATGGCTCCATGGACTTGGGGAATAATTTAGCAGAAAAAACCGCTGTTGTTCAGATGGAAGGGACCGTTGATGAACTAATCTCCTCTGTTGGCGATACAATTGATGAATTAAAAGAAAAAATTGATGGCCCAATAGCTGCTATCCACCTGGTTCACTGTGGTGGAAGAAGAGCCGGAATTGATGACAGAATTGATGAAGTTGTTGATGTCATTAAAGAAAAAGTTGGCGATATTCCTTTCATTACTGAATTTACCTTCGGTGAATACGGTTATGAAGACGATGGAAACAATACTTGCGGTGGCTTAATGTTATCTTTTACTGCCCTGGGTGAATAAACGGAGGTAAAGTTACTATGAAAATGATAATAGACGGAAAACAGGTTGACAGCGTTAGTGGTGAAACTTTTGAAGTAATTAATCCCGCTACTAACGAAGTAATCGAAGTGGTTCCTAAAGCTAATGCTGAAGATATAGATATCGCTATAACTGCTGCTGTTAAAGGTCAAAAGGAATGGGAAAAAATACCTATTTCTGAAAGAGCTAAAATTCTCCAAAAATTTCTGGATTTAGTTGAAGAAAATAAAGAAGAATTGGCCCAGACTTTATCAGCAGAAAATGGTAAACCAATCAATGAAGCCAGAGCTGAAATTGCTAATATTGATATCGGCTTCTCCGGTTTTATGGAACATGCTAAACATGATTATGGTAATGTAATTCCTCCTGGAACAGAAGCAGGACAGGATAAAAATATTCAGTTGGTAACCAGAGAACCGATTGGCGTAGTAGCTTGTATCATTCCGTTTAACTTTCCATGTGATCTGTATGACCAGAAAGTTGCCCCAGCTTTAATGATGGGAAATGCAGCTCTGGTACTTCCTTCTTCGGATAATCCATTAACTTTAATGAAACTGACTGAACTTCTGGTTGAAGCAGGGGTTCCCGATGGAGCTATCCAGTGTCTGACTGCTCCTGGTTCAGTTAAAGCCAATGCGGTAAAAGATGATAGAGTGGGCCTGGTTACTCTAACCGGAAGTACTGAAGTTGGTATTGAAACCGCGATTGAAGCTGCCAAGAACTTAACGCATGCAGCACTTGAACTTGGTGGAAACGATGCCTTTATCGTCCTGGATGATGCAGATCTTGATAAAGCAGTAGATGAACTTGTTTGGGGAAGAATGTATAACACCGGTCAGGTCTGTTGTGCCAGTAAACGTTTTCTTGTTCATAATTCTATTAAAGATGAGTTCGCTAAAAAGGCAGTTGACAAGATTAAGAGTTTAAAATTCGGTAATCCCCAGGAAGAAGATACTGAAATTGCCTGTCTAATTAGTGAAAACGCAGCGAAAAAAGTAGAAGAACAGGTAAATAAAACTGTTGAACAAGGTGGAAAGATTATTCTTGGTGGAAAACGTGATGGAG